>QNER01000623.1 GCA_003646175.1 Candidatus Parabeggiatoa sp. nov. 1 | reverse complement strand
GTGGTTTGGTTGTAACAGCTTTACGGCCGACACCTTGGTTCACACCGAAAACGGCCTCAAACCCATTTCTGAGATCAAAGTCGGTGACAAAGTCCTGTCGTATGACGAGAGAACCGAAACCACTCGCTACCAACCCGTGATGGCCGTGATTCAAGGTGAACAGCGGTATCAACTCATCTCGATAACGCTAGACTCCGGTGAATCCCTCGAAGCCACGGCCGAACACCCGTTCTATATCAAGGGCAAAGGCTGGAATCCCGCCAGTAGCCTGAAAGTTGGGCAAGCTCTGCAATTGCACAACGGCACCACGGTGGTTATCAAGCAAATTGATACCAGTGTGCGGCTTGAAAAGGTGTATAATCTCACCGTCGCCAATACCCATAATTACTTCGTTGGTGAAGATGGGGTGTTGGTGCATAATTGTCCCCCAAAGAGTGGAAAGCGAAGGAAGAATAGAATTCCTGATAAAGGAAAACCAAATACGGTAGCCGAAAATCCTGCCGGAACTACAAGAAAAAAATATGGCCCTGATGGGAATGTGCAAAAAGAATGGAATAAAGGGCATGGCTCAAATGCACCAAAAAATGAACAAAATGATCATATCCATGATTATAAGCCAAACCCCCATAATCCATCGGGTAAAGGAGAACGAATGCCAGGTCGGAAGCCTAGACAAAGAGATTTATACGACATGGGCTTTTGATTTATACTAAGTACCGCCATAAATTGAGCTTTTGTCATTTCAACTAAAGGAGAAATCTGTTGCCACCCAATAAGATTTCTCCTCATGTCGAAATGACAAAAAAAGCGCAAATTGTGACGGTGTTAAGTATATACGACATGGGCTTTTTCTAAGAGCGTGTTTTAAAACTCTACTTAACTCATTGTTTTATAAGCAAGACACTATTTTATAAGTGATTGATTCTTGGACTTTTAAAACAGGCTCTAAGCGGAGATATTGTGCAGTTAATCTATAGTGATCAAGAACTGGTATCTAATTTCATAGATAATAATAGCCTGCTGGATGGAAAGATTGAAAAAATTGAAATTTTTCCGGCTAATTCATCTGTAAGTATCAATATATACTTTGCTATGAGACCTTCATCTGATTTTAAAAAGATAATATTGCAGTTTGGTGGTTGTAAGCAATACGGTTTTTCCTATTCAGATGATTACTTTTTTTATAACGTTGAACTCGTGAAATTTTTTCAGACTAAGGAAGGGCTATTTTACGTGTCTTTTGATCCTTATGATGAATTAGAAAATGTATCTGATAAAGATCAAGACTTTGTTTTATCCAGTAACGTTAGTGCCTATAAAATTTTTACTGGGGGTTGCAACCCCGTCCATAACGTTTCCAAATAAGCTATGCCATCAAGACGCATTTCCAAAAAACTTAATAGCGGAATCTATTTCCTGACGATGACCGTTCAACGGTGGTATTACCTTCTTAGCCGGACGGGGTTTGCAATACCAAACGAAACCGGTTTTGATTGATAACCTAAAATGTTACGGAACCGGTTTTTATGGCTCCAACGCTTCCGCGTTGGAGCCTTTTTTTCGGTGTATTTTCCCACAATTTCTTTCACTCGCACACCAAAAAAACGTCTTCAAACCCGTTTCCGCCATCGCTGATACCGATGAGTATTGGCTTGTGTTGATTGGTCAAACGTTGCGATGGAGGCCCTGAGTGGCTGTGGTGGCTTTAACTTGCTACCGGGCAAACTCTCGAAATGACTCAAAAAGTGGTTTAGCAAATGTAACAGCTTTACTGCCGACACCTTGGTACACACCGAAAACGGCCTCAAGCCCATTTCTGAGATCAAAGTCGGTGACAAAGTCCTGTCGTATGACGAGAGAACCGAAACCACGAGCTACCAACCCGTGATGGCCGTGATTCAAGGTGAACAGCGGTATCAACTCATCTCGATAACGCTGGACTCCGGCGAATCCATCGAAGCCACGGCCGAACATCCGTTCTATATCAAGGGCAAAGGCTGGAATCCCGCCAGCAGCCTGAAAGTTGGGCAAGCCCTGCAATTGCACAACGGCACCACGGTGGTTGTCAAGGAAATTGATACCAGCGTGCGCCTTGAAAAGGTGTATAATTTCACCGTCGCCAATACCCATAACTACTTTGTGGGTGGGGATGGGGTGTTGGTGCATAATTGCAAAAAAGTCTCACCGCATGATTTACATAGAACGCATTCTATCAGTGGAAGAACTTCTTCAAGAAACGTTAATCGGATTGCTGAAAGTTTGATGGAAGAAGGTTGGATTGGTGATCCAATTGATGTGATTGAACACGAAGGCAAAATGTATATTGTAGATGGTCACCATAGACTGGCCGCTGCTAAAAGAGTTGGAGTGGATGTTCCTGTCAGACTGATTAATGATATTGCTTCACATCAAAGTAGTTATAAAACGGTGGTAGAAGTGATTGAATCTGCCATACAGACTGGCCCAGATAGGCTACGTCCACCTAAATTCAGGCATCAATAGTCCTATAGTATTCCAGATAAATATTAAGGTGTCCGTCCAAACTTTAGCTTGGCTCTGCCAAACTCAGGTTGGCCTACTCCTTTTTCTGGAATACTATAAATAATAGAATCTCTAAAAGTTTTGCTTGATGAGGTTCTAAGAGAAATGGTAGTACCCATAAGTCGTGTAATGAATAAATTGTTTGAGATTAGAATCAGACTATGTTAACTCATTTTAAAATTTTCATGACGACTTTTTGAGGTACTACCACTCACTCTTTTTTGCCAACCGAGATGAATGATGGGCATAGATATTGACAATCGTTTAATAGAAGTCATAGAAGATTATTTGTATCAGGTCAAATGTGGTGTTGAACGGTTTCAACAAAAATTTGGTATATCTAATGTATTACAAGCTTATAGACAGAAAATTATTCCTAAATCAGGTTGGTTATCAGAAAATCTGAAATATGACTTTCATGGTGTCGGCTGTTTTTTAATATACGAACATTACGACATCAATTTTGATTTTGGTCCTAACGGCAGATGTGATGGATTTGATGAATGGAGAATTTATGACTATTTATCTCAAAATCAGGAAAAATATCCTTATTATTATTTAAATAACAAGCAAATTAAAGAAGATTTTAAAGCACTTGTCAGAAGTGGTATTATCTACTGTCCAAGATGGGAACCAAGTAGACATTTATATTATTATACGACTAATACCAAATAGCCTTGGTAGGGTCAATGCCAAGTTGCCTAGGCGAACACTTAGGAAAGCCCCAATAGCCCATTTTGACATTTTTACTCGCCACTGACGTGGAATTCTCCGCTCATCGACCGTATACTAGCAGGGACGAGTGCCAGAACGCTGGCTGGCGGTGGAAATCTACCGATGACGGAAGCATCGCTACCGGGGCTAGAATTTCGCCTTATGGAACACATAGCCTAGCCATCGCACCCGATGGGAGTTTTTATCTTGCCGAATATAAAAAGATTCGCAAAATCGGCCCGGCTTTTCCTGGCGTGGTGCCGTCTGACATCAAAATTGCGTCTGAAGACGGTAGTCTTATCTACCACTTTAGCCGCGAAGGCCAGCACTTAAGTACGGTTGAGGCACTGACCGGCATCGTTCTATACCAATTCACCTACGGGAGTCATGGTTATGTAACCGCGATTACCGACTTGGATGGTGAGGTGACAACCATTGAACGCACAGAAAACGGTTTACCGAAGGCCATTATTGCCCCGGACGGCCAACGGACTCGTTTGGCGCTCAATAACCGAGGCTATTTACAAAAATTGGTCAATCCGGCCGGTGAAACCTACCGGATGGCCTACACGGATGATGGGCTACTGACTCAGTTTACCACGCCGCGTGGGCTGTCGAGCCGAATCGCCTACGATGACTTGGGCCGGCTTATTTATGAGGAAAACCCGGCCGGTGGCAGTTGGAGCCTAGCGCGTGAGAAAAGCAATAACCGGTACGACATCAGCCTGACAACCGCATTAGGGCGTACCAGTCGTTATAGCGTGATTTCGGTCAACGGCACCACCACCAAACGCCTCAACACGGCCCCAAATGGGACGATAACCGAAACGGACATCCTGAGCAACGGCACAACCATTCATCGCTTACCCGATGGCACAAGAATTATCCAAAAACAAGGGCCTGATCCCCGCTTTGGCATGCTGTCACCGGTGGTTGATGAGTTAACCATTCAACTGCCCAGCGGCTTAACGGCTTCAGTAAAAGAAGCCAGACAATTTGTGGCTGGTGAAACCATCAGTCGGCCGGAATCGGTGACTTATAGCACCACATACAATGGCAGCCGCCTCAGCAAACGCGTTTACGACCGTGCCAGCAAAACCATTACCAGCCTCAGTGCGGCGGGCCGTCAAAGCGTCTCGTACCTAGACGACAAAGGCCGAATTGTCAGAGAAACCGTACCCGGCTTGACGGACGTGTATTATGTTTATGACAACCGCGGCCGTCTGACAACGGTGATTGAGGGCCAAGGCGACGACGCACGCGCGTTAACTATTAGCTATGATTCCAATAGCGGTTACGTCGCTCAAATCACATCGGCGTTGCAACGCACCGTTGAATTCAGCCGCGATGTGGTGGGCCGTGTGTTGGTGCAGAAATTGCCAGATGCTCGGCAGATCGAGTATCAGTACGACTTGGACAGCAACCTCATAGCCCTAAAACCGCCCGGCCGTCCTGAGCATCAGTATGCTTACGATGAAGTTTCTCAACCGGTCGAGTACCAAGCACCGGACGTTGGCTTAGCGAGCCATGAAACCTTCACCAGTTATAATCTGGACCAGCAGATTACTCGAGTCACTCGCCCAGACAATCAGGTGATCGATTTCAACTACTCAAGCGGTGGCGAACTGGCCGAAATCGTGCTGCCCAAAGGCACACAAACCTACACTTACGATGCCGTCACTCGCCAAATCACCACGGTAGCAGATGAAGCCAGTAGCATGACGCTGTCCTACCATCACGATGGCCCACTTTTGTTGAAGGAAACCTGGGCGGGTAACTGGACGGGTAGCGTCAACTACAGCTACAACCAAGACTTTCGCATCAAGTCGTACAAAATCAATGACTTAGCTGCCATTGATTTGTCTTACGATGCCGACGGCTTAATGACTCAAGCCGGTGATTTGATACTGAACCGTGATGCCGACAACGGCCTCCTCAAAGGCACCCTTTTAGGCAAAGTCCGCACCGAGTT
>QNER01000622.1 GCA_003646175.1 Candidatus Parabeggiatoa sp. nov. 1 | reverse complement strand
TGCTGACTTCTTCTGGCGATTGATTTCTCAACATCGTCAACGTTTGTTCTAACAACGTTTTGTCGATGCTGATTTCAACCTGTGCCTGCAATGCTGGAATTAAAGCCAGCGGGTTTTCCAACGATGTCAACGAAGTCACTTTTTCCCCGTCAATACTCACACTCACGCTACCTTGCAAATTCCCTTTTGAGGTTTCCAGCGTTTCAGTCAACGCGATTTCGGGAGAGTTTTTCAACAACTGAAGGAGTACTTCCATGAATTTGTTATTCATCCCCCCCATATGCCGCGTTGGATGATTTTGTTGCTTATACAACTGACCACCCATTGTATGCAACTCCAACAAAGCATCAGCGTTTAAATGGCGAAGGGCAAGCTGACCGACATAGCTTAGATAAAACTCTTCGCCCGATGTTATGGCCTTTGGTAGGCGCAAGTTGCGGATTTGCACCTGCACGGTGTTGTTGATAACATCGCCTTGTTCCTCTATGTTATTTGTCACCGCCAGATTATCTAGGCTGAATTTGGAGTCCTTGTCACGGAAATCAAAATGTCCTACTTGAACATCCACTTCAACCAGTTTAAGGCCATTGCTGGCTTTGGCGACATCTACGTTGAACACCAAGTCTTGCAAATTAACTTCGCCGTTGTCATGCCGCTTGTGAATAAAGAATTTGAAAGTCGGCACATTCAAACTCATTTGGCTGGGCATAAAATCGGCATCGAATGTGCCACTGAAGGTGGTTTCTCCCAAAGAAACACCCCCTTTCCCACTCGTTTCTGTTGCAGTGAATCCCAATAAGCTTAACTGGGTAGTCAGAGACTCCAGTTTGTCGCTGAAGGTGAATTGACCCTTTAAGCCCTTGCTATCAAAAATGGTATTCTCACGACCCTGCTTGATTTCGTGCTGATAGGGAAACCACACCAAGTCGCTGTTACCAATACCATCCTGGTTTATATCAGTTTCCATAAACAGCACCGGCAATTTCCCAAGGTTTTCAGCCGCCCGCTCTGGCAACAACAACTCAATAACCGTGTTAGCTTGCACTGGTTTTCTCAGCATTCCCAACTGAGACAATTTCTGCTTGAACAGTTCAAAAAAGAACAGCGGATTGGTTGCGATTTTCTCGGGTGAGATGACAACCGTCTCTTGAGGAAGCGTCACGCAACAACCATTTCGATCCAGATGATGTTGAAAGGTGATACGGAGACTGTCCTCCTCGGACCGCCTTCTTCTTACCTTGATGAACTGTGCATCGTCAGGCTGACTATTTGCGGCTGCAAGGATGGGAGACACAAACGGCGTAGTCGTCGCATCAGTCATGATTGGCTCTGATGAGACGGTGGTAGCCGCTGACAAGGACAGGGCTAGACTTATTGAACTGGCGAGTAAACTCGTCGCAGTCCGTTTACGTTCTTTATTCATAATCAACAGTTTCCTTTATAACAAACAAAATTGGTACGAAACCTTCAAGGTTTGGCAAACCTTGAAGGTTTTTGTCAAGTCAAGAAAGTTCCCAAAAAAAACTCTCCCATACATTTATAGTTTTTCAGATAAATAATTTCAGTTATAAACCTTCAAGGTTTCCAAAACCTTGAAGGTTTTGCCCTAAATATTTTTCTGAACGTCTATAGAGCGGTGCGGCTAAATATAAATACCACTTACCAGGCAAAAACTTTTGCTTGGAATACCAAACCCACCCTACCAAGCGTGCATCGACAAGCGCATCATTTTAGGCATACCAGCTGCCATTGTCAACGTTGCCCACCCTACTGAGCTACCAAGTGCTTTTGGTGATGACACTAAAGCGCCCATGGGTTTGAAGAAAAATGCGATTATGCACTCATTGAAGGCGAATGCAATACCCTTTATTAAAAGGCGCGAAAATACAGCCGCATTTAACAGGGACATATTAAAACATCATTAAACCAAAATGGCAACACATTTTTTTATCGTCCCCACGTTCCCGCGGGCACTGGGTCGTTGAGTGGGAAGGCTTCAAATTCAAGGGCAACCACAAGGGATTGCCCCTACAAACCGGTTTGATGTAGGGGCAATCCTTTATGGTTGCCCTTATGTCATTTCTTGATTGAAATTAATCCCATTCAATGACTCCAGTGCCTTCCCGCGCCAATGCCATTAAATTCAGAATAAACAATATTTATATTGTGTATTTACGCGTTGCTCAAATTGAATTTTATGGTATATGGATATCGCTGCGCGTCTCCGCTAAAAAAATAATCCTTAAAGTTCAATCGCTTAAAAAAATTGAGCATCGCGTTACTATTGTTAGGGACTTCCCCAGCTAAAAACCTCCGAGGTTTGGCAAACCTCGGAGGTTTAACCGATATGGGTATATTATTTTTTGTGAGGGCCCTTAGGAGATTTAGAATGACGGCCCAAGCTTCATTCTTGATTCTCAAATGAAACCAAAATATCTCACAAATACACCCCAGCTTAAGCCTTTTTCACTTTTCAGGCTGAACTAAGCGTGAATCATCCGCCCATCCACACCCAATGCTGCTTCATGCAGCGCTTCAGACAGGGTGGGGTGCGCGTGAATCGTTCTGGCTAAGTCTTCGGCACTGGATTCAAACTCCATAGCGACGACCGCTTCGGTAATCAGTTCTGAGGCTGAAATACCAAATATGTGTACGCCTAACACGCGATCGGTTTGAGCATCGGCAATAATCCGAACCATGCCACTCGTGTCGCCATGGGCTCGCGCTCGGCCGCTGGCTGCAAAAGGAAATTGGCCTACTTTGTATTCAACACCCGTCGCTTTAAGTTGTTCTTCGGTTTTGCCAACCCAAGCGATTTCAGGCGAAGTGTAAATAACCCAAGGTATGGTTTCATAAGACATTTCACTTTTTTGCCCAACCAAGCGTTCTGCTACCATCACGCCTTCTTCAGAGCCTTTGTGCGCTAACATGGGGCCGCCAATAACATCGCCAATGGCATAAATGCCCAACATAGAAGTTTGACAGTGTCCTTCGACTTCAATAAAGCCGCGCTCATTAATTTGAATGCCCGTTTTATCCGCCTCTAAACCCTCCACGTTAGGTTTGCGCCCGACTGCGACGATGAGTTTATCAACGACAAGTTGTTGTTCACCTTTTTTGTTTTGGTAAGAAACCGTGACTTCATTATTGGCAACCGTTGCCGCAGTGACATTTGCGCCTAACTGGAGGTCTAAGCCTTGTTTTTTTAACTCTCGCTGGGCTGCCGCTGCGATTTTACGGTCAGCCATTGCCATAAAATCGGGCAAAGCTTCCAGAATAGTGACTTGACTGCCTAAGCGACTCCACACGCAGCCAAGTTCTAACCCAATGGCACCGGCACCTATCACGCCGAGGCGTTTAGGCACACTGTCAAAAGCTAATGCGCCGGTTGAATCAACAATCAATTCATCATCAATAGGGGCAACCGGAATTTGGGCCGGTACCGAGCCAGTGGCGATGATGATATTGTCGGCCGCGAGTATTTTTGTATTGCCATCATGGGCGGTGACTTCAACTTGTTTGTTATCCCCTAAACGCGCGGTGCCTTCCACAAAGGTAATTTTGTTCTTTTTGAATAAGCCAGCAATACCTTTTGTGAGTGTTTTTACCACTTCATCTTTACGCGCTTGCATAGCGGTTACATCGATGCTTAAGCCTTCGCACTGGATACCATGCAGAGCGGCATGTTTTTGGAGAAAGTAGTAGCGGTGCGAGGAATCGAGCAGGGCTTTAGAGGGAATGCAGCCCACATTGAGGCAAGTTCCGCCTAAGGAGGGTTTGCCGTCATGAGTAAGCCATTTATCAACACACGCAGTTGTCATACCCAGTTGAGCGCAACGAATCGCTGCGACATAACCGGCGGGCCCCGCGCCTATTACGATAACATTATAATCTGCCATTATTGTTTTACCTTGATAAGTAGGACAAAACCTTCAAGGTTTCCAAAACGCTTTACGGTTTCTAACTGTAGGACAAAACCTTGAAGGTTTCCAAAACGCTTTACGGTTTCTAACTGTAGCACAAAACCTTCAAGGTTTCCAAAACCTTGAAGGTTTCTAACTGAACCATTCTTAAAATTCTGATTCAGATATTTTAAATATCTAATAATAAACGAGTTGGATCTTCTATCGCATTTTTGATAGCGACTAAAAATTGTACGGCCTCACGTCCATCAACTAAGCGATGATCATAAGATAATGCCACATACATCACCGGGCGAATCACGACTTGTCCCTTTTCTGCAACTGGACGTTCCACAATATTGTGCATACCAAGAATAGCACTTTGTGGTGGATTCAGGATCGGGGTAGAGAGCATAGAGCCAAAAATGCCCCCGTTAGTGATACTAAATGTGCCGCCGGTCAAATCTTCTAGGCTCAACTGGACATCGCGGGCCCGTCTGGCAAAATCGGCAATGCCTTTTTCCACCTCGGCAAAGGACATCGCATCAACATCGCGCAGAATCGGCACCACTAAACCGCGTGGCGAACTCACCGCGAGACCAATGTCATAGTAACCATGATAAATAATATCATCGCCCTCGGTGGTGGCATTGACAATGGGGAATTTTTGCAGCGCAGCCACCGCCGCTTTGGTAAAGAATGACATAAAACCCAGTTTAACGCCATGCTGTTTTTCAAATGCTTCTTTATATTGATTGCGTAAGTCCATGACCGCCTTCATGTTAATTTCATTAAAGGTGGTGAGGATAGCATGTTCATGTTGGGCATTAAGTAAACGCTCGGCTACTCGTTTACGCAAGCGTGTCATTGGCACTCGTTCTTCAGGGCGTTTGGGTAAAGCCTCCCTTTCCTCCCTTTTTGAAAGGGGGGAATCAGTCGCTCCCCATCGCGTCTGTGGGGTAGAAGGAGATTTCGCGGTTTCTGATTCTTGAATCCCTACACATCTAGAATTCTGGATTTCCGAGCTTTTGGACTCCTGAACATCTGGCCGCTGTTGCAGGATATCGGCTTTAGTGATGCGCGAGCCCTTATGCGGGACAGCCGAAGGATCGATACCTTGTTCGGCCGCTATTTTGCGGACAGCCGGGCCGGTTTTTGCGGGAGCAGCTTCTGGTGGTGCGGTAGGCGTGAGAACCGGCAGTGTCAGTTCTGCATCTGGTTCAACCATTGAAGGAGAAACCAGTTTTGATACAACCGTTGGTACAGCGCTTGTGTCCAAAAGTGCAATAACTTCTGCGCTTAGGACATTTTCACCATCGGCTTTG
>QNER01000621.1 GCA_003646175.1 Candidatus Parabeggiatoa sp. nov. 1 | reverse complement strand
GTAGGGTGGGCAACGTCTTTTTGTTGCCCACCAAACTACAAGGATTGGTTATAAGAAAGGATAAAAATAAGCCTAGTTCGTAGTTCGTAGGGTGGGCAACGTCTTTTTGTTGCCCACCAAACTTCTTGACCATGACAGTTTTTGCCAAAAACTTGGTTTTTATTAGAGTGTGGCTTCAGTTTGATGTCGTAGGGTGGGCTTGGTTTTTTGAGTGTGTCCCACTCACCCGACGCATTTTTGACGGGTAATGAGTATTAGGCGAGGCTCAAGTTTAGAATCTGGGCAGATATTCAGCAATCACTTGAATGTTTTGAGAAAAATTTGCAGCCCCTCAAAAAATGGGGCTGCAAATGACACCAAATTATCAACCGTTTTGTAGGGTGGGATCGTTGTCGGCATGATCTTAAAAGAATCTCAAGATCGAACCGACAACGATCCCACCAAAAACCACGGATTGTCTTATGTTTTGAGATCACACTGACAACGATCCCACCCTACAAATTATGGATGGTGGGATCGCTGTCGAGATCGATTGTCTTATGTTTTGAGATCACGCTGCCCGCTTGCCCACCCTACACTAAATTAATGGAACAAAAACTTCGTTCAAAATACTTCGTTCAAAATGATCCACAAAATCACATCAAATTTAACACCCCAGGCAACGCCCCTGGAACTTAATTCTCTGGCTCAGTCAAGCCGAGATAGTATAACACTTGTTGCAGCCCATCGGGATAGGTAATCAGAAAATCATCAATCCCATCCTCGTTCGCATCAAAAATGGCAACTAAGTGCAATTGCCCATTTTCTGGTACCAAACCTTGCGTCACCTGTTCCGACAACAGCCCTTGATGAGTTTGACCGTCATTGCTGAAACGAATCATGCGATCCGCACCGATAAACACGTCTTCATCTGACAACGCCAGAAAAAATGCCCGTAATGCGCGTTGTTGGGCGGTGCAATTGGCACTGGGCCACGCGATGGCTTCAATGTCATGGTAATGTGTGTTTATTTGAGCATTGGTCACCATTTGACAGTTTTCGGCATCATAAAGGTGGAAACTCAACGAAGTTGGCTCATGTCTCCCAAATACCAGTTGATTATCTGGCCCCATTTCAAGGCTTTCCACCCCGCCGGGCAGGTTATCGCAAGCCTCTGTTAAGGTTTGGTTTTGGTACACAAACAACGTGCTGCGTTGGTTATTTTTATGAGCACTGCCATACAAAGCCGTACCAAGGTTGTCCCACGCCAAGCCTTCTATATTGGTGTTGTTGGCATATTCGAGGGAACCTAAGCCAGTGTCAACATTGATGCGTACCAGCCCTTCTTTAGCCCAACCCCACAAGCTGCCATCGGGATGAAACGACAGCGATTCCACGTCATGAAAGCCAATATCGCCGATAGGCCGAAGTGCGCCAGTATGGCCATCTACCTGATACAGACGTGAGGCCCCCTGTCCAGAACTCGCGTAGAGTTTATGAGTGTAAGGATCAATGTCTAATCCTTCCAGATCATAGTCGAGATAAAGCGGCCCCAGTGGGTGAAGGGCTCCATCGTCTAGGTGGTACGTGAACAATTGACTGTCATTTACCTGTTCGTCATGCAGCGCGTAAACCGTACTACATTCACTGCCGACCGTGTCTGTCAACGTAAATGTATCAAAATCAAGTACTTGCCATTGTTCATCCAACTGAACTTGCAGCACGCACGCATAAGAGGCCGGTGGCAGAGACAGCGTTTCCACTGTGAAGTCAAAATGTTGGCTGCTACCTGGGGCTAAATCCAACGTCGTCCCGTAGGTATCAATGATGTCCAATGTCTCCAAGTTCATCACCAGATGCTCCATTGCTAATCCCGTTTCAAACTCGGTCCCAAAGTTGGTCACGGTTTCAACGCAGGCTTGCCGTTGACCGGTATTGCCAAGCGCCCAATGGGCCAGCACTTTCCCAGTCACAGCCCGGTTCAATTCATTATCAACCTGAAAAGCGGTTTGTTGGCGAGCGAGTTCCGTGTGCCCTGGATCCGTTACGGTCACAACCACCGTGTAATCACCTAAGGCTGCTTGATTCAGCATAAACGGCATCATCAATTCTTGTGCTTGATTCGGAGACAACTGTTGTAACGCTTGATTAGCCGTGTGCACGATTTCCCCATCTGGTCCAGTAATGGTTAGGGTTAATAACGCATCCTCAACCAATGTGTTAAGACTTAAGTTCTGCACCAAGTGGTTGATGAGTACCACATCTGTCGTGTGATAACTCGGTTTATCGGTGGCAGTACGCAGACTCAACACCGGGCCTTCACCTTTTATGATGGTAAAGGGACTGTCAGCTTCATCAACCAATTCACCCAACGCATTTTTGAGCCGTGCATGGACTTTATAATCCCCAGTCAAAACCGTTCCGGTGTTCCAGTTCAGTTCAAAAGCTTGATTTTCGCCGGCCGCTAACGTGTCTACGGTTTGCGGCGGGAAAGTCGCCACCGTGTCGCCATTCACATCTGTGATGAAGACTTCAGCCGTAACAGAGGCCGCCGGCAATGTGAGTGCCAAAGGTAATGCACCTTGATTTTGCACCGTGTAGTCAATCACCACCGAAGTAAAGGGCCCATATTCGGGTGCATCCGTTGTGGCACTGATGTGGGCTGACGAGATTGCTGTGATGGGAATACTAACGCTATTGTTGGTTTCATTGCATTCCGTCATTCGGTTTTCGGCATCAACCACCGCGTAAATATCTTGGTCGAAGTCAACAATCTCGACACCTTCCAGTTGAATGTCTTGATAAGTGCCGGGTGCCAGAATCTCCAACTTCACCGTACCCAGTTTGACACCATTTTCGGCCGGATTGCCGCTATAGAAAGTGACAAGGATACCCGGGGAAGACGCAAAAGTACCCCCATTGCCTATACGAACCTGTAAAGTAAAGGGTTGACCGAAACCATTATCACTTACCTGCAACCGAGATGCCGACAAATCCATCGACCGAATGGTTTCCCGCAAGGCTGGCCGCAGGCTTGTGGCATAATCATTTAGAAAATAACAACCAGCACCACCTACCGTTTGCACTGTGACTGGCTTATCCGCTGTAATCGTCACTTTAGTTTGGGGGGCTAAATTCAGAAAGTCATCGGTGTTCAATAATTGCGGTTCACCATTATTAATAACCACCCTTGTGTTGTCTTCCCCTGCAAACAAGTAAGCACCGTAGGTTTGGGTATGAATGACAAACCGCTTGCCTTCCCATCCAAAATTGGTCGAATAATCATCCCCCAGATCAGCCGCTGTGTGATAACATTCAGTACCGCCCGCCCAAACCATTATTTGGCCTTCTAATACACGGAGTTTGTAGTAGCCTAACCCCGAGTTGCCAGGAAAATCAGTATAATGAATATCGTTAGGAGTAACGCTTTGTTCGGCAATCACTCTTGCGCCAGTTTCAAGATTGGTAACCGAGAAAACGGCACTCTCGGATGAAGGATTCAAGACCGCGATCCCGCTACCCGTCCAAGTTACAAGAGGAAAGTAAAAAATCCTACCCACATCGTCCAGTGATTGGGTTGGTATCTGACTATCAGGTACCGGGGGAATTTGGCTATAACCATTGCGTTCAGTATTGGCAATGGCAATTTTACCAGTTGAATTGACAGTATACACATACCCGTGACGAAGGATATAGCTGCGGTTGTTGTAGTATGGCAATTTATCAAGCCGCCAAGTACTTCCCTTAGCAAGTCTTGGGCTGGTTGCAATGATGTCTCCGGCCACATTCCGCACCGTGACTACAGCCTCTTCTTGAGCAAATACAACCACATGGCCATAATTGACATTTCCCCTACCAGGAATGCCCAGAACAGTGATGATGAAGGACGTACCGTAGAAGCTTTTTCCACTCAAGGTTGGGTAGAAAAAAGTTCCCGTATTTGTGTATGGATAACAACAACGACTGTGCAATACCGCCAATAGGGGCGCACTGGTCTCCAGCACAAAGTGCCGAATATTACTTAAGTATAGTACCGAACGCTGTAGTTTATTGATGGTACCACTTATGACTGTTCCAGAAGGTAATGGCCGGAGGCTAAAAGTCGTCTCATCAGTAAAACCCACCAGTGTGAGATATCCGTTGTAAGCTTTCGCATTATATCCATAATACTTTTCTGGTTGTTCGTCACTAGGAGGCGGAACAGCATCAATGTCATTCCCACAAGCCAAACAGGCCGTTTTGAGATTATTCCCTTCATCACTTTCCACCACCGTCTGAGCGTTATCCACCCAAACCTGAATAGGCGCATCCCGAAATGGCAATTCACCGACGACAGCAATGTCAACAGTCACACTGGCTGAAACGGCCAACGCATTTTCAATAACAGCTTCCCCAAGCGACACATCGATATCCGTGTCATAAACACCATTTAAATCAACATCATAAAAAGCCAGCAGAGCAATATTGCTGTCAGTCGGTGTGGTGCCCGCATTTTTAATTTGGGCGGTGACACTCCCAGAAATGGCATGGGTTTGTGGATCAGTCTGGATACCCGTGTTATCCACTTGTTCTACCACCAAATCGGGCAATAACACGATGACTTCCTCCGGGCGTAAACGTACCTGTCCGAGTGAGAGGATTTCATTTTCAAACAGCAGAACATCCAACGTAAAAGGCACATAACCTTCAATCGTAAATGACAGTTGACCCAACAATTCCTCTTCGACTTGCTCGGTGAAATCAAATGTACCATCAGCCGCGCTCGTCAAGTTTTGCTCGGTTTCGCCAAATCGTGCCTGAATACTGACATCGGCAAGCACTTGATTGTTGCTGGCATCCATCACCACGCCTTTCGCACCCACCTGCATCAGGTAACCTTCGGGTGTCAAAACAATTTCGCCTAAGTCTAATTGGGTAAAGGCCGACAAAGTGAGCATCATCGTTTTGTCAAGATAACCCGTCGTTTGCAACGACAGTGTGGTAGGGACTGGTGGTAAGTTGATTAAATGGAATCGCCCGGCACTGTCAGTGGTGGCGGTTTCGGTACCATTGGTCACTGAAACGCCTTCTATCGGCAAACCGGTGGCTTTGTCAACCACAATGCCCTTGATACTGGCATTATCTTCAATTGGTGGCGTGCTACCGGTCAGATATAACTGAGGCGAGAAAATCAAAGTGGTTTGAGCCGGCATGGTCACGAAAGCGTCCACACTGTCGTAACCCTCGTATTCAATGCGAATACGGTGTTCACCG
>QNER01000620.1 GCA_003646175.1 Candidatus Parabeggiatoa sp. nov. 1 | reverse complement strand
TAGTATCACTTTTGCAGCAAGTGTTCGTTGGTCTCTTTATTGTTTTGAGTTGCGTTAGGGATTAGATTGTAACAGGGTTTAATTTAAAATCCTTTCATAAACAAACCAATGACTTTGTGATGCAAATAATCCGCCAAAGTTCCGTCATGCCCGGCCGGTAATAACTCAGCGGCATGTTCAAAATATTCCCCAGCCTGTTGATAAGCCAATTGCGTCATTTTTGAATCGCCATTCACTGCTAACGACTCCGCCGCTAACACAAGCTGTTGATTCGCGGTTTCTTGAGCATCTGTGGCCGCTTTAAGGTCACGCCGCTCCGCTTGGTCAAAATCGCCTTTCTCTAAGGCCTGTTTCGCTTGCACAATTAATGCAAACACCACCGGATCAGTCGGACTTGGACTTAGACTGTCCAGTTTTTCCATTAACGCGTTGTGATGTGTCGCAATTTCGCGTAATGTGTTATCCAAGTCACTTAGGGGGACTTCTTTTTTGTTGGTAATATTAAAGAAATTACGAAGGGCCTTTTCAGTCACGCCCAATTCTTTAGCCAACGGTTCAACACGTTCCTTGTAAGAAGGAGGGACCGCACTCGGAGGTGTCCGATATTGGTCCAAAAGCCAAATAAAAATAAATATCAAAAAAGCTGTCAAAGAGGCGACAACAAAAAATATCCATTTTTTATCGGCTTTTAGCCAAGTGATTAATTGACCTAACATAGTTGGTTCATTCCTATTGATGATCCTTTAAAATTAGCAGTTCAAATGGATACTATCCCATCGAGAGATAGCATCCATAAAATTACGACATGTTTAGGACTGCCCAAAAAACTACCATCTGGTTAACGAAAAATATTTTAACATAATTTATATAGGGTGAGCAACTTCTTGACGTTGCCCATCTTACCACCTATCAGTTTTTATAACTCATTGAATATCAAGAATAACAGCCGAACGCTGTCACGAAGTTCGTGCAAGTTAACCTAGAACAAATTCAACAGTTGATGCCATTTATCATCGTTTTGATTGATAAATTGATAGGTGATAAGCGTTATTCACAAATATCCAAAAGTTTAGGGCTCCGTTGTGCCAAAACGGAAACTCAATATGCCGCTTTTATGACAGGCAAACAAGAGAGTAAGCAGCGCGTTAAGAGCATCAAATATAAAATCCGTTCTATCCTTCAATGCGTTGTACTGATATAAAATCCGTTCTATCCTTCAATGCGTTGTACTGATATGCAAAAGGTAAAAACTATGTCAAATCATCAAACCATTGCCGAAAGCTTACGCAGCCAAGGTTATAGTCGGCGCGACTTTCTGAAATTCTGTGCAACTACCGCTTCTCTAATGGCGTTGCCAGCTTCTATGATACCGTCCATTGCCAAGGCCTTAGAAACCACACAAAGACCATCAGTGATTTGGCTGTCTTTTCAAGAATGCACGGGCTGCACCGAGTCACTGACTCGCTCCCATGCGCCGACACTCGAAGGATTGCTTTTTGATCTGATTTCCCTTGATTATCATCACACCTTGCAAGCCGCATCCGGCAAGCGTGCAGAGTTAGCCCGAACAGAAGCGATGGCAAAGAACTATGGCAATTACTTGTTAATTGTCGATGGCTCAATTCCAGCCGGCAATCCAGGTTATTCGACTATCGCCGGGGTTAGCAATAAACAGATGTTGCTGGAAACTGCGGAGGGGGCGGGGGCAATTATTGCGGTGGGTACCTGTGCCGCTTTCGGTGGACTGCCCCACGCTGCTCCCAATCCGACGGGGGCAACCTCTGTGGAGCAACTGATCACGGATAAACCCGTTGTTAATGTTTCCGGCTGTCCCCCCATCCCCACGGTGATTACTGGGGTTATCGCACATTTCCTGACTTTTGGTCAATGGCCTGAATTGGATGCATTCAAGCGCCCATTACTGTTTTTTGGGCGCACCATCCATGATCGTTGTTCCAGACGCGCTTTTTATGAAAAGGGATTGTTTGCCAACAGTTTTGATGATGAAGGAGCCAAAAAGGGGTGGTGTTTGTACAAGTTGGGTTGCAAAGGCCCATTTACTTATAATGCCTGTGCGGCAACCAAATGGAATGAAGGTGTGAGTTTTCCTATTGAGGCGGGGCATGGTTGTTTAGGTTGCTCGCAACCTAATTTCTGGGATGGCGGTGGTTTTTATCAAGCGTTATCATAAAAAGAATGGGGAATGGGGAAGGTAGTGGTGCAATGGAGTCCAAACTTTAGTTTGGAAGGGGACCAAACTAAAAACGACGCTAAAGTTTCGCTTCGCTAAACTTTAGCGTCGTTTGGACTCCTAAAAACATATCTTTCCCCTTTCCCATCCTACGCTATTCTAAATTCCCTTTTGGCATCTTTTTGACATTAATCGGAGCTGCATAGAGCATCTGTGTTGCATCCGCAGTGTCTTTCATGAACGCCCATTCTCCGCTCGCATCTTTGGCAATGAAGGGCATTTTTAAAGCAGTTTCCCAATCAGTGGGAATCGGGATAACACCTTTCATGTTGCTCAGCGTCTTACTGTCTTCATGCCAAGTCGCCAGTGTCATGGTACCCTGTTCCTTGTATTCGCGGACAGCATCGCTGTTGTGGCAACTGGCACAAGTAATAGAACTGCTATCTTTTTGAATAGTATGCCCAAAAAATGGGGCTACCACAAATAGGGTGTTGCCACCCGCTGCCATCGTTTGCACATTACCCGTTGTCACTTTGCCAGTAGCGACGCTTTTCACCAATATTTTCCAGTCAGTAATGGGTGGCTCGAAAGCCGAACCGTCCTCAAAGTGGCAAGAATAGCAAGTGAGGGTACTCTTGACATGACAAGATGCACAGTCCAGATCTTCATGATGTGTCTCGTGCATAGTTTTACCGGCAATGACAACGTTTGTATGACAACCCGATTGTTCACAATCCACTTTATTCGGGTTTTCATGTAGTGAATTATATGGTGTACCATCACCATGCACTTGCTTGGCTGAATGGCAATCGGCACATTTCAAGCCGGCGCCGCCAGCCGCTTTGTCCTGAAGATGGACATCCGGATTGAACTTCTGCTCAAATGCCTGTCTTTTATGACAAGAATCAAGACATTTATCATTACTAGGGCTATCCCCCGGGACATCGTGGCAAGTAGTACACCCAGTTGACTCTACATGGCAGCTCGCGCAGGGCAGATTGGGATCCTCATAAGGGATATGGGTGAATTGCTCAAATCCGCCTTGTTCTTTGGCATAAAAATGTCCCATCCCCCGGGTTGTGCCATGAAGAGAATTGGACAGAACTTTCTGAACACTTTGCACCGAGAATGTAACGGGATCACCATTATAGATAAGCGTCCCCGTTTGAGTGTTTTGATAGCCAACAAATACGGCAAATTTGCCGCTCATACCGCCTAAACCGCTGATGACTTCGACAATGGTTTCAGTTTCGGGCAGTTGTTCGGTGGTGGTGTACGCAACTAACTCAGTTAAATCGCCCTGCCATGGTTGCAACTCACCCTGATCATCCTTCATCATAAAGACGGTATCATTCCAATTGATAACGACATAAAAAGCACCGTTCTGTCCAACATCACTTTTGTCGATTTTAATCTCGACGGATAAGTTGATTTTGTCAGATGTAACCCACTTTTGATCAGTCGTGGCGGGTTTATCATTAACCATGAACCTAATGGTTAATTCCGCACCCGTGTCTGAAAACTTTAACAGAGTTGGCGCGCCATCTTCCGCCCACGGGACATTGACGGGAAACAGCAAAACAACCAACCCACCTAGCATGAGTGCTAACATAACAATTAGCTTTTTTGGTGACATGATTTCGATCCTCCTTCGGTTTGTGGTTGAAAATGGATAATAGGTAATGGGTAATGGGTATTTAATGCGAAGTGCAACTTTATTTCATAACTGATTGATAAGTCTGTAGAACTTCGGTTTTATGAAAAGGGTTATTCATTGCATAAGATGAGTTTATGAAGTAAAGTACTCTAACTTAGGTTGAAAGCCTTGTCAAACAAAATAGATAATATGGTCTTAGCACCTATCAGTTTGTAAAAATCATTGTTTTTACACCGTTTTTAACATTCTAGGCCTCGAATCGAGTTCGCTGAGTACCACAGAGTCACACAGAGTTTAAGATTTATTTTTCGGCACCCTTCAAAAATGCCCATTTTCTATGGTAGGGGCAATCCCTTGTGGTTGCCCTTGTCGAGATAAATGAAGGGTGCCTATTTTTCTCTGTGAAACTCCGTGTAACCCTGTGTCTCTGTGTTGAATATTTTTACACCGTATTTTAGAGTTCGCTGAGTACCACAGAGTCTCTGTGTTGAATATTTTAAGGCTGATAGTTAGTAAGGATAATAGGCAGCGGGTTTGAAGTGATAGGCGTATTTTCGTTCAGGGCTTCGATAATCTGGAAGGATTTTTCCGAACTCCTTAATGAATAAATCAATACGATTTATCCAAAAATCTCATGACCCATTCCCGATTCCCAAATAGGAGAAAAATATGAGTCAACGTGTTGTTGTTGATCCAATTACCCGTATTGAAGGCCATTTACGCATTGAAGCTCAAATGGATGAAGCGGGCAAAACCATTCAATCTGCCTACTCATCAGGGACGATGGTGCGCGGTATTGAAATCATTTTGCGGGGGCGTGATCCCCGTGATGCGTGGGCCTTTGCTCAACGGATTTGTGGCGTGTGTACTTTGGTGCATGGTATTGCCTCGGTGCGAGCGGTGGAAAACGCACTTAATTATGCAATACCGCCTAATGCTCAATTGATACGCAATTTAATGATAGCTGCCCAATTTGTGCATGATCATGTAATGCACTTTTATCATTTACATGCCTTAGATTGGGTGGATATCATTTCGGCCTTAAACGCAAATCCTAAAGCCACTTCTGATCTAGCCCAATCCCTCAGCCACTATCCTAAATCCTCGCCTGGCTATTTTGCTGACATGCAGATCAAGCTGAAGAATTTTGTGGAAGGGGGACAACTGGGTATTTTTGCCCAAGGTTATTGGGGACATCCGGCTTATAAATTACCCCCCGAAGTCAATTTAATGGCCTTTTCGCACTATTTAGAGGCACTGGCATGGCAACGCGATGCGGCCAAAATACACGCAATTTTTGGCGGTAAAAATCCCCACCCCAATTTCTTAGTGGGCGGTGTCCCTTGTCCCATTGATTTAAACGCTGATTCGGCTATCAATGCCAAAAAACT
>QNER01000619.1 GCA_003646175.1 Candidatus Parabeggiatoa sp. nov. 1 | reverse complement strand
TCCCATTTTCAAGTGGCAATTGATTTTTCCAAGATATTCTCTTCATTTGACTAGATATCTATAGATTTAAATAGAAATTAAGCAACAGTTAATTGCTCCCGTCTCGGTTTTATGAAGCAGCCTCATCGTTGCTGGTTTCGTCGTCATCTTCGTCGTCATCCCCCTCTTCATCCTCTTCATCGTCATCCTCTTCGTCATCATCCCTGTCATTGTCCCCATCATCTTCATCATCATCCCCCTCTTCATCCTCTTCTTCATCATCCCCCTCATTGTCCCCATCATCTTCATCATCATTCCCCTCTTCATCCTCTTCATCGTCCTCTTCATCGTCTTCGTCATCAAAAAAATCATCATCATCATCATCATCTTGCGGGGGATCGCCATCATAAACCAAATAATTACGTCTTGCCAAGTATGCATCGCGGATATAGGAGTACTTATCCAAAGCGGCAGCATCAAGTATTTTTTCTGCGCCGAATAAATCGGCGCGAGTATCAATTGCTTTTACCCCCCCCGTGCCGATAATAACATAACGTACCTTTTCACCGGTTGCGTAAGTACGAGGATCTAAGAAAAAATCAGCACCCCGTCCCACAGTATCACGTACTGAACTTGGACCCAGAAATGGCAAAACCAGGTAGGGGCCACTACCAATACCCCAATAACCCAACGTTTGACCAAAATCTTCCTCATGCTTGGGCAAATAAAACTCACTGGCTACATCAACAAAGCCCAGTAAGCCCACAGTGGAATTAAGTAAAAGCCGGCCAGCATCTGAGGCCGCTTGTTTAAATTTCAATTGTAACAAATCATTGGCAACGACGATAACATCATCAAGATTACTGAAGAAATTAGTGACACCTTTGTCAACCGGCTCCGGCGTAATGGCTTTATAAGTTTCAGCCACCGGTTTTAACACCACTTTATCAATCCCGTCATTAAAGGCATACACACCGCGATTAAATTTTTCAAACGGATCTGGATTATTTGCGGTGGTGGCACATCCGGAAATAAGCCCAGACAGTAGCAACAGCCCTAAAACAGATTTGTAATACATAGCGTTTTGCATTGCAATTTACCTATTAATTTTAACTCGTGCTTTCACTAAAATCTGCCAAAAACACACTCAAAAAAAGGGGAACGAGGGTTTTCGATCAAACACTAACGACATCTGTCATCTTATTCTTATTTTAAGAATACATCAGCCATCAAGAAAAAATCTAGCCACCTGAGCTTCTTGCAAAACTCTTAAACATTCCCATATTCAAATTCAACCCCTACGGGGTGAAACTCAGTTTCACCAGGGGGTACGACAATCAACCCCTCCTGCGGGGTTGCCCCAGGTTTCCTTAAGGCTATTCATTTTTAAACTCTCAACCCCAAAGGGGTTTTCAGGCCTGAAAATGTGGGTAGTGGTGCAATGTGGGTGATGGAGTCCAAACGGATGCATTTATCTTCCAAGGTTTTTTCCCAACAACCCTTCAGTCAGTTGAATGTGAATAGCCCTAGGTGAAACCTAGGGAAATCAAAAAATATCACCCACATTTCAGGACTACCAAAATGTGAATAGCCCCAGGTGCCAACCTGGGGTTTTGCAAGAAGCTCACCTGTCATAAATAAAAAAAACCGGATTGTAACGGATTTTAGGGAAGGCTTGGAAAATTTTCAATTGTGTTCACGCCTCAAGTTTTGGCGCGCCAAACCAAAACTTGGTAGTCCCTACAAATCAATGGAGGTGCTCAAACCGTGTAAAATCTTTAATCGGGAATCGAGAACTGAGAACTGAGAATAAATTGTCGATTAAAAGATGTTCAAGCTTAAAACATCTTTGCGAAAGAAAAAATAACCAAGTTTTTCAGTGAAAAGCGGTACCGCCGATTATATAAGTCATTGATTTTTAATACCACCACTGGTTTGTAGGGACTACCCCTTTGTTTCAATCACTTGATTGACCATAGCTTACTCGCATTTCCACACTTCAACATTCAACAATGCCACAAACATGGGACTCCCCAAAATCCGTTATAACTATATTTTAATCAATAAATTAACAATTTTAAACAAGTCAATAAGTTATTATCAGTGGTTCAGTGGTTTGAAAAACCATTAGTTATGGTTAAATACTGTGGTTTGGTGAGACTGCATTGCTCAAGCGCACGAAAAAAAGCGATTTCTTACGTCTGCTTGCCGGCCAGAATTGTTTGACTTAGTTATTGACTTAGGAACTGTCCATAAATAAGTTGCTCATTTGGAATTCAAAAAAGGCGAACTACCATAATCAAAGCCATTTTATTTGAGCAAGTTATTTATGGACTAGTCCTTAGTTAACATATTGATTTAATATGGAGCATCGATCAAAACTCTTTTTCAGGCAAAAGTTTTTCTCCGAAAAATTTTTGCCTGAAAAACGTTCCCCAGGTTTCGCCTGGGGCTATTCACATTTTCAGGCCTGAAAATACCGAAGGGGTTGAGATTTTTAAGATTTTTAAAAGTGAATAAACCTGGTTTCACCCCTACGGGGTTGAATTTGAATAGCCCCAAGGTGCCAACCTGGGGTTTTGATCGATGCTCTAGGTTTTATTAATTTTAGCTAAAAAGTCAATGACTTAACTGTTAAGTCCTTATTACCTATCAGTTTTTGAATATGAAGTACTTTGATCCAAGAAAACCACGAATTTAAGATTTAATCATTAGAGTTTATACAGATTTAACATAACTCATTGATTTAATTGAAATTTGCATTTACACAAATGTCATAAAATCAAGCACTTCAAATTAAATCGGTATAATGTCTATATAATCAATTAAACCCATGAGTACTTCTACAACAATTGATTTCAGTCATTTTCCAATTTTGGTAGTGATCAATGGGTAGTGGTGGCAATTTCAAAAGTCTTGTGATGCCGGTTTGAAGAATTTTTTTAACGATGTGGGGCACTACCCCAATTTTTATTCGTTTATTTCTGGGATCAAAGTACTAAACTGATAGGTGCTAAGCTGTTAAGTCAAACAAACTCCCAAGGTTTTATTAAAAATTTTTCGATTGACTGATTATTTAATCAGTATAATATCTATTAAATAAAATATTGCACTTCTTTAATTAAAGTTGTAATCTACCGCATCTCAAAATCACGCAATCCGAGTTTGAAAAGAAATTTAAGAAATTGGTTTTTTTGTATAGGTCAAAATGATGTTGTCGATTTGCAGAAAAGCAATTAAACGTCTGCATATCCACAAAAATACTTTTTAACTCAGGTGGATTAACGAAGTTTAATCCACCCGACATGCCTTTCAATATCTTTTTGACCATTACCGTTTATTTTGCCAAAACTTGGTTTTTGTTAGGTTAAAAAACTTTTCATACATTTATAGTGCTTGAACGAAAACCACTTTTGGAATTCGGAATTTGAAATTATGAATTATGAATAAAAACAATAAGTTAGTAAATTCCCGTTCCCCATTCCCCGTTCAAATGAACCATTCTTAATAAACAGCATGGCTGGGAGTTTTTGTTCAAGCACTATATATAGTATAGTAAGAAAAATCCGTTGTGCCTAAACCGAGAGAGGTTTGCCAAAGTTCTCTCGGTTTTTGACCAAAATATTATTCTTACATACTGACGTTACGCACATTGCTTCGACGATGTCACAGTGCAATAAAGCGGAAGTTCCATACCATGATGATGTTTGGTGAAAGGGCAACCAATCGGGGCTGGCGCAAGCCCCCTGCGCGGGGATTGCCCCTACAATCTCTCAATGTAGGGGCAATCCTTTATGGTTGCCCCCTTTATGGTTGCACCAATTGACTCATTTTGAAGCATTGTGCGTAACATGAGTTACATACTATAGTTAGTGGTAAGAATAAAACACGACTATCACTTATTATTCATTCAAAAAAGTGGGTATACTTATTGCGTTTGCAAAATTTATTTATGCCATAAGTTATTAAAAAACAATTAATTATGTCATATTTGTTGATAATATTATCAATGACGTATCGTGACATAACATTCAACAATTTTTACCTAACTGACTCTATGACGCACTGTGCTTTGAAAAGTGCTCAATAGCAATGTTTTTTTCATTTCGAGCTTCGCTATAAATATGACGAAAGGCAAGCATTGTGCGTAACAGCAGTAACTTACTGAAATAGAATTAAATTATTCGAGTATTGCACCAAAGCCATTCGCAGTTCAAAATTGGCGAAGGTATTGTGTTGAGAATTTTTTTTGGCAAATCTGCCACAGTCCTTTTGATTTGTAGTGGATCACAGGCTTGAACCATTTAGTCTTTCAATTAGCATTGTTCAACAAAATAAACCACAGAAAAATTTGGATATTAAGCCCCATATTTTTAGCTACCCTTTAGTCGCAAAATTTGTTGACAGAAATTTGTTGACCGTTTTTCGATGGGAGAACTATAGACAGAAATCGGTTGATTCGAGAACTTTAAGGCTTTTGGGTTCTTTTTTTGAGATGAAACTCGATGATCAAGTTTTTTTTTCCAAAATCGGTATATAATTTTTTGTACAGGACAAAAAATGTACTCAAATCTATCGCTTTTTTTTTGCGTGAGTCACACTAAAACAATAGCACTGGTTATTGTCGTTATAATTTTGTCCGGTACATAGATAACGACAAGGATTATTTGCTTATCAAAGGATTAGCGAGTCACCTCGAAAGTTCGTTATGTAATTTAATTAAGATCACCTGAAACGATTTGAAAAGCGACGGTTTGATGTTTGGCATTGTTTTGATTTATGGTGGTGTTCATGTTCTCGATGATGTTACTCACTTATCCTTTTTTATAAATAATCCTTGTAGTTATAGATTCGATGTGGAAAAACTTGTGAGTCGAGCGAAAGAAAACTGAAACCCCCGTTTTTATTTTATAAAACCCAAATCGCTGGTGTTTAGTTCATTATTCGGACCATTTATTCTCATACACTATTGTTAACGGGAAAATAAAATTAAAAGACTTGATCATCGAATGATATGAGAAAAAAAATTAGAGCATGGCTAAAACGGAAAATACCATACTTAATTATTATTATGCTTGTCCTATTTTGGGCACTTTTTTTCTTTTGGCCACGTATTGTCATCAGCATTAATTCGGGTGAAGCCGGTGTTTTATACTGGCGTTTCTTTGGCGGAACAGAGACAGATCGTGTGTATGCCGAGGGTATTCACGTCATAGCACCTTGGGATACCATGTATATTTATAATGTCAGAATTCAAACCGTGT
>QNER01000618.1 GCA_003646175.1 Candidatus Parabeggiatoa sp. nov. 1 | reverse complement strand
TGCCCACCATTTTTGGTGTCTGGTGGGCAACAAAAACACGTTGCCCACCCTACATTAGCTTTTTATTGCCCACCATTTTTGGTGTCTGGTGGGCAACAAAAACACGTTGCCCACCCTACATTAACTGATTCAGACAAGAAAGGGTATGAGTCTCGACGTTTCTTGCTGGTATTTTTGGTAAAGTTCGCCGTGAGACTCTAGCATATTTTTTTCTTCAAAATGGATACCAATCAAAATATAAACGGTGAAACCAGTCGCAAGAAGAAGGTGCCCCACACTCATGGTTGGCGTTGCCCAAAGTCCAATAATCGTGCCCAGCATAATGGGATGTCGAATGTATTTGTAAACGGACACAACCTGAAAAGGGGGAAGGGTATAGGGCTTATCACGCCAATACAAATAAACTTGTCGCAACCCACTCAAATCAACGGAATCCATCAGGGAAGTCGCAAATAGCGAAAATAACCAGCCAAAACCGAAAAGCCCTACTAGCATCCAATAGCCAATAGGATTTTCAATATGCCAAATAATCGCAGGTAGCGGCTGCCACTGCCAACATAGTAACGTCAAAGCTAAAGCGGCCATTAACCCATAAGTGCTGCGTTCTATATGCGTTGGAACGATTTTTGTCCACCATTGTTTGAATGTTGGTCGTGCCATCACGGAGTGTTGGAGCCCAAAGAGAACGATTAACCCCAGATTAATCAAAAGAGCTTGAGCAAACGGTACTTCCGCGCCAGCGTCAATTAACTGAGGTTCAAAAACCGGGCTAATAAAAACAATAATGTATATAAGAATGGCGTTAAACAAGAAGAAACAAGTTACGCCATAAACAAAAGCTAACATTTTACCCATTTGGTTGGTACTCCTTGGTTGAAGTTGATTATTTTATAGGGCAAAACCTTCAAGGTTTCCAAAACCTTGAAGGTTTATAATTGTGCCAAACCTTCAAGGTTTCCAAAACCTTGAAGGTTTCTAACTGAAATTATTATTCTTACAAACTATAGGTATGTATAAATAATGCACGTTCACTCAAAAACCCCACTCCAAGAATTTTGGCTACTTTTAAAAAAAGACAAGTTAGCCATGTTTGGTTTAGTCATTCTGTTTTTGCTCCTTGTTGCTGCTATTGCCAGCAAAGGTTTGACAGAATGGATGATAGTTTTCGATCCGGCAACCGTTAGGTTGCTGGACAAATTTTTGCCACCATTATCGCATGCCTCTGAGCTTCTCCCAGCGGAGGATGTACCCAAATTTGGGATTTACCTATTAGGCACCGATGAATTAGGGCGCGATGTTTTTGCTAGAATGCTCCAAGGCTCTTTTGTATCGCTCTCTATCGGTTTTGTGGCGGTGGGTATTTCGACTTTTATCGGTATTTTGCTCGGTGGATTGGCGGGTTTCTATGGTAACGTTCGTTTTGGATTTATTTCGGTGGATACACTTATCATGCGCTTTACTGATGTTATGCTGTGCTTTCCAACGTTTTTTTTAATACTGACGGTGGTAGCTCTGCTACCGCCAAGCATCTATAACATTATGATTATCATAGGTATAACCAGTTGGATGGGAACAACCCGTTTTGTACGGGCCGAATTTTTGGCACTGCGCGAGCAGGATTTTGTGGTGGCTGCAAAGGCGGTGGGATTACCGGAATGGCGTATCATTTTCCTGCACATGGTGCCTAACGCGATTGCGCCCGTCTTGATATCCGCTGTCATTGGCGTAGCATCGGCTATTTTAACAGAATCGGCGTTGAGTTTTCTAGGGTTTGGCGTACAACCGCCGTATGCCACTTGGGGCAATATTCTGGCTGATGGTAAAAATTTCATTTTTGACGCGCCGTGGCTCTTCTTTATTCCCGGCTTCGCCATTCTTGCCATCGTGTTGGCTTTTAACCTAGTCGGTGAAGGCATGCGTGAAGCGATGAATCCTAAATTGCGGAGACGTTAAATGAATACCAAACATTCTGTACTGAATGTCACTAATCTTCATGTATCCTTCCGTACTGACGAAGGACAATTAAAGGTTGTGCAAAATATCACCTTTGACATCAGCGCGGGTGAGACGGTTGCGTTGGTGGGCGAGTCAGGTTGTGGCAAATCGGTGACGGCACTGGCTATTATGGGACTTCTTGACGAAGCTTGTATGACTCAGGGGCAAATTCAACTCAACGGGCAAGAATTAATGGGACTTTCTCCGATTAAACGCCAACAAATCCGAGGCCGCCATATTGGCATGGTTTTTCAGGAACCCATGACTTCCCTTAACCCGGTTTTTACGATTGGCAATCAAATCGGTGAAGTTCTCACCTATCATTTTAAGATGACAGAGCGCGATGCACAGTTAGAAGTTCTGGGATTATTGGAAAAAGTGGGTATTTCTTCACCGCGCCAACGAATGAATCAATATCCTCACGAATTGTCTGGCGGGATGAAACAGCGCGTGATGATTGCGATGGCTTTAGCCTGTAAGCCCGATCTGCTAATAGCGGATGAACCAACGACAGCTTTGGATGTAACGATACAGGCTCAAATTCTGCGCCTACTTAAACAACTCCAAGATGACATGGGTATGGCTATTTTATTGATTACACATAATTTAGGCGTAGTCGCCCATTTTGCTCAACGTGTTGTCGTTATGTATGCGGGAGAAATTGCGGAACATGCGGAGGTGCGCCCTCTGTTCAAAAATCCCCTCCATCCTTATACACAAGCATTACTAAAAGCACTACCAATACCGGGACAGGATCGATTGGCTGCCATTGAAGGTACTGTTCCCATGCCGCTTGAATATCCCAGCGGTTGTCGCTTTTGTACTCGTTGTTCGGCGGTGATGAAACATTGTTCACAGGATATTCCGCCATTGAAAGAACCAGAATCTCGGCATCAAGTGGCCTGTTGGCTATACAAGTAAGGGGTTCGGTACAAAGATAAAGGACAAAGCTAATGTAGGGTGGCTTGGTTTTTTGTTGCATACCTTATTGAGGTGGGCAAGAAAAGGACTTTGCTCACCCTACCAAAAAACATTGATCCATTACCCATTACCAAAAAACCATGAACGACACAACCACACAATACGAAACTTCCCCCCTTATTTCTGTCAAAAATCTCAAAAAACATTTCCCGGTGCGAAGTGGCTTTTTTTCCCGCATTTCGGCTTGGGTAAAAGCCGTTGATGATCTTTCTTTTGATATAAACACGGGGGAAACGCTTGGCTTAGTGGGCGAATCCGGTTGTGGGAAGACAACCGCTGGGCGTGCTTTGCTACGCTTGATTGAACCAACTGCTGGCACGATTCACTTTAAGGGCAAAGATTTTTTGAAGATGAGCGCGGCTGAACTTCGTGCCATGCGCCGTCATCTGCAAATTATTTTTCAAGACCCTTATAGTTCATTGAATCCGCGCATGACGGTGGGTAATATCGTGGGAGAGGCCCTCAAAGTTCACGGGATGGCAACCGGGGCTGAGTTAGATCGCCGTCTTGATAAGTTGCTCGATAGAGTTGGCCTTTCTCCCTCGTATCGTTCCCGATATCCGCACGAGTTTTCTGGCGGACAGCGGCAGCGCATCGGTATTGCTCGAGCCTTGGCACTCGAACCCTGTTTTATCGTCTGCGATGAGGCGGTGTCAGCACTGGATGTTTCGATTCAAGCGCAAATTATCAATTTATTGCGTGATCTTCAGGCCGAGTATCACTTAGCTTATTTATTTATTTCCCATGATCTGAATGTGGTGCAACATATCGCTAATCGGGTGGCTGTGATGTATTTGGGAAAAATTGTTGAAGTTGCCCCGGCAAAGACGTTGTTTGAATCGCCAAAACATCCCTATACCCAAGCACTCACGGCTGCCAATCCTATCCCGGATCCTGATGCGGTGCATGAGGCAAAACTCCTAGAAGGTGATGTGCCTTCGCCGTTGAATCCGCCGACGGGGTGTCGCTTCCACACTCGTTGCCCTAATGTTATGGATAAATGCAAGCATATCGAACCGTCACTGACAACAGTAGGAAAAGGTGATAAAAAACAATTGGTTTGGTGTCATCTTCATGGCGAAGCTTAGTGGTAAATGAGGTACTAAAACCTAAATCATTTAAAAGTCAATAAGTTTAAATGCTTTACTGGTTTTTGGTTAATAGTGAGTTCGTAGAGTTCGTAGGGTGGGCAACGTCTTTTTGTTGCCCACCAAAATATGTCACATCATCAGTTGCCCACCAACGTTGTTGCCCACCAAAATATGTCACACCATCAGTGGTGGGCAATAAAAACACATCGCCGGCCCCTAACTCCTACATCAAATGGAGGTCACGCTCACGGATAAACCCACAAATGCCAGTGACTCAATCCGTTTATTTCGTGTATCCGTTGTACTAGTGCACGATCGCGCAAGGATCCGTACCACCCAGGTGGTTTGGATCCGGCCGCGATCTTGCACTAGATTTCGTTCTACTAAACTAAACTTGCCAAAACTTTAAAGGGGTTTCAATTCTTTCGGTTGAGCCAATTGCGTCGCTTCTGTTTCGATAATTTTGGCATTTTAAGATAGTTTTTAGGCACAATTTTTTTGAAATCAATTGTTTACAAAAAACTTTATGTTCGAGTAATAGGTAGTCCAAAACGACTTTTACCATCATTTATTTATTTAAAAAAGTTACCGCTATTTATCAGTGCGAATGAATAATTTCTTCTTAAGGGCCTTATTCGTTTATTTAGAGTATCCGTTGTACTATATAGCCATTGTGTTTGCTACAGCGTCCTGTGTTTGTGGGCAGGCTGCAGCGCAGTTTATGCAAAGATAATGCGCGGTAGCGAAGGCGCGTTTCCGCGATAAATAATTGTAAAATCAGTTACTTGAACACTTATGTATAACGATGATAGGTTGCACCCGTCCCTGAGCTGGGTTCCTGAGCTTGTCGAAGGATGTCGAAGATGGCTATTCACATTCAACAACTGAAGGGTTGATAAAAGTGATTTGGTTATTCTGGTATGTTAATTTTTTGGAGTTACCTTAGCAGGAGTACAAGGCGAATCTTGTACGAGAAAACGGCGTGGTTAAAATTAATTGAATCTTAAAAAAAGCTCCTTGGCATAATGCCTTGGGGCTTTTTTTGTGCCAAAAAACTATTGGCGACTACATTAGCAGGAGTACAAAGCGAACTTTGTACGAAAAAACGGCGTGGTTAAATAATTAATTGAATCTTAAAAAAAGCCCTTTGGCATAACGCTTTGGGGCTTTTTTTGTGCC
>QNER01000617.1 GCA_003646175.1 Candidatus Parabeggiatoa sp. nov. 1 | reverse complement strand
ATAACTGCTTTTTTTTGGGCGCGGGTTAATCGTCGTGCGATACTGACGTGCGTTCAGGGTTTAGGATTGGTAAAAGTTTGAAATCAATTAACGAGGTTTAAAAAAATGCCACAACTAATGCAACAAGTTGCCAATGTTAAGCATGAAGCATACCGGCTAGTAGAGACTATGCCAGAAAATGCAACGTGGGAGGATTTGATGTACCAAATCTATGTAAGACAAGCCATAGAATCTGGACTAAAAGACAGCGACATGGGCAAAACGATTGATGTTAAAGAAGTGCGGGCAAGGTTTGGGTTATCAATATGAAAGTACATTGGACAAACACTGCAGCAGGGCATCTGCTTTCTATCTTTGAATATATTGCACCAAACTCGCCCTTTTATGCTCAAAAAATGATTGATAAGTTAACCAAACGTTCAGAACAAATAGCGATGTTTCCAATGTCTGGACGTATGGTGCCAGAATATGGAAATCAAGATATTCGTGAAGTGATAGAACTGCCTTATCGGATTATCTATCGGATAAAATCAGAACAGATAGACGTTTTGGCTGTGGTGCATACTGCACGGTTGTTGCCACCGGAATTGTAAAATCAGGGACAATCAAAATGGCGTTGTCCTTACACCATTCTTACTCACAGGGGCTATTAAATAATAACCCTTTTTTTTAGCAGCGGGGTTAATCGTGTTGCAGAATCAACGTGCATTCAGAGTTTAGGATTGGTAAAAGTTTGAAATGGCAAAGGAAAATTATACATAATACGCATGAATATTTTGGATGAGAACATTCCCGAACATCAGCGACAAAAAAAATTGGCGTATTCGAGTTTATCAAGTTGGTTTCGATGCAAAAATTTTTGCATCGAAATGATATTGGTAGAAAGGGAATAAAAGACGATGAAATTATTACCTTTTTATTGACAACACGTCGTCCCACCTTGGAAAGGCGTGATGATGATTTTTATAAACGTCAACTATGTCATGCTCACTATTGTTTGGTTCATTTATCAGTGTTTTGATATGATGTGGCTATTTTTATACGTCGTTTTTTTCATCATCCTGAGTTCAATACCCAAGCCAAAAGAATGGGTGCGGTTATTCGGGTTTCGCAAATAGGGCTTTATTTATGGCAACGACATGCAGAATAAATTTTCGTCTCATGGAATGATTAACGTTTTAATTTTAATTCCTAATTTTTATTTCAACCAAAAGGGGATACAATAAATAACTAATAGCCAAGAAATCAATTTCATGGCTCCGCGTTTCGTACCATCAATGGCACTTTTTAAATTCATATCTACCAAAAGGAGATGAGCAATGACTAGAGAAAAAATGCTTAAGTAATTGTTTTGTATAATTTTTATATCCACAATGCCAGTTTGGATTGCATCATTATACCTTAGTAAACTTGGGTTAACTTGAGGTTTAATTGATAATGAAAGTTAAAGAAGTGATTAAATTACTTAAAGAGGACGATTGGCAATTAGTAAGAACTCAACGCAGTCATCGACAATTTAAACATGCGCTTAAATCAGGTTGTGTGACGATTTCCGGTAAACCAAGTGTTGATGTCCCACCAGGTACGTTAAACAGTATTTTAAAGCAAGCAGGATTGAAATAAAAATGAGGAATAAAAGTATGCGTTATGTCGTCATATTAGAAGAAGGAGAGAATAGTTTTGGTGCGTATGTACCAGATTTGCCTGGCTGTGTCGCGGTTGCTGAGACAAAAACAGAAGTATTAAAATTAATTACTGACGCGATTGAATTTCATTTAGAGGGATTGCGTGAAGATAAAAAATCTATACCTAAACCGTTATCCAGTAGTGAATATGTTGAAGTCTATGCGACTGCGTAATTGTTGTTTTTAATTTCTAATTTAACTTTTATTTCAACCAAAAGGGGATACAATAAATAACTAATAGCCAAGAAATCAATTTCATGGCTCTGCGTTTCGTACCATCAATGGCACTTTTTAAATTCATATCTACCGTAAAAAATAATATCAATAGCCTGAGTGTAAAAATGCTAAGTGTATGGTTTTTTATAATCTTTATATTTATTTAATATCGAATAAAAAAATTTGTTGAATAATAAAATGACCGAATTTATTTTAGAAAATTTCGATTTTGCTCAATTAAACTCGCCGGATTTCAAAGAAGACAGTGTGCGAGAAGTGTTGATTTTGCCGATTTTACAGCAATTGGGTTATGACAATCAGCATATTATACGCAGTAAATCTTTGGAACATCCATTTATAAAAATCGGTTCCAAAAAACGAAAAATTAAATTGATTCCGGATTATTTGCTAAAAGTGGCAGATAATTATGCCTGGGTGTTGGATGCCAAAGCACCGACTGAGGAAATTAAAACCGGTGAGCATATTGAGCAAGTATATTCCTATGCCATTCATCCCGAAGTGCGAACTAAATATTTTGCTTTATGTAATGGCTATGAGTTGGTTTTATTTAGGATCGATACCGAAAATCCGGTTTTATCCTTTCATCTTGCAGAAATTCAATATCATTGGGAAACTCTACAAAACTATCTTGCACCCAGTGCCTTTCAAAGTGGAAAGCATTTTGTGTACGAAACGGCACATCGTGCTAAAAGTTTTCCAGTCAAAGAAACTGATTTTGATTATTTAGACCGTCCACTGTTGGATGAATTACCGGTTAGAAAACAATCAGCTAAACGGCATTTTGGCGTACATGGTTATTTTACTAAACAAACATGGAATGTAGTACAAGAATATATCCGTCATTTTAGTCGTCCTGATGATTTAGTGCTTGATCCGTTTGGTGGCAGTGGTGTGACTGCGATTGAGGCGATGATGACGGATCGCCGTGCAATTCATATTGATTTAAATCCAATGTCGTTTTTTTTGGTAGATAGTTTGGCAACGCCGGTTGATTTGGACAAATTAGGACAAGCCTTTGAGAAAATTAAACATCAATTTGAACAAAAATGTCCAACAACTGATGATGAAATTGCACTTGCTTTAGAAAAATATCCTTATCCTACGGGATTGGTTTTACCTAAAAGCTCGGACGTAGAGACGATTGAGCAATTATTTAGTCCCAAACAAAAAGCTCAATTGGCTTTTCTAAAACATCTTATTTTGAAGCTGAAAGAGGAAAGTGTTAGAAAATCTTTACTTTTGATGTTTTCAGGATTGCTGAATAAAATTAATTTAACTTATCATTCTTCATCAGGTAGAAGTGAAGGTAGGGGAAATAGTAGTATTTTTGCATATTATCGCTATCGTATTGCTAAACAACCTGCATTGATTGATCTTCTTAAATATTTTGAATCTAGGTTAAAAAAGGTCATTCAAGCTAAACGTGAAATACAGTCTAAAATAAATGCTCAAACGATTGACCGCTTGCAAGTTATAAAAGGCACAGCGACTGATTTAAGTTTTCTAAAAAATGGGAGTGTTGATTACATTTATACCGATCCCCCTTATGGTAAAAAAATCCCGTATTTGGATTTATCCATTATGTGGAATGCTTGGCTAGATTTGCCAGTCACTGCGGAAGATTATGCACAAGAAGCCATTGAAGGTGGTGAACACGACAAAACCAAAACGGAATATAACACCTTGATTGCAAAATCCATTGAAGAAATGTACCGGGTGTTGAAATTTGATCGTTGGATGAGTTTTGTCTTTGCTCATAAAGATCCTGAATTCTGGCATTTGATTATTGATACCGCAGAACGGTGTGGTTTTGAATACGCGGGTGCGGTGAAACAATCCAATGGACAAACCAGTTTCAAAAAACGGCAAAATCCCTTTACCGTATTATCTGGACAATTGATTATTCATTTCAAAAAAGTCCGCCAACCTAAAGCGATTTTGAAAGCCAATTTGGGCATGAATATCGGCGAAATCATCCTGCAAACTATTGAAGGTGTCATTGCTAAACACAATGGCGCGACATTAGAACAAATCAATGATGAATTGATTATTAAAGGTTTGGAGTTAGGATTTTTGGATTTACTGAAAAAAGAATACAGTGATTTAACGCCACTTTTGATGCAAACTTTTGATTATGATGAGAAATCAGAAAAATTTAGTATCGCAAAAAATACCCAATTCAAAACCTCTATTGATGAACGTTTGCGTATCAAATATTACCTCATTTCCTTTCTGCGCCGTACCGCATTAGAGAAAAAATATCCAACCTTTGATGAAATCGTCTTACATATTATGCCCTTGCTGAAAAATGGCACAACACCAGAAGATCAGACTATTTTAAGTGTTTTAGAAGATACTGCGATTAGGTTAGGAGAGAATAAATGGAAATTGCAAGATGAAGGACAAGGAGAACTCAATTTTTAAGATTGGATAACGAGTGTAAAATAAATAAAACTTCGTTACCCCCATCAACCTCTCAATCAAAGCCCTAAAGCATCAAGTTTAGGGCTTTTTTGTATCAGCAAACAGAGAACAAAGGGCAAATCACTCGTTTTACTTATCTCAAACAATTAAAGCAAGCGATGCCAAAAGTTAGAGGATATCTCATCATGGCTAAAAAAATGACTTGGACTGACATGAAAACAAAGTTCCCCGATGAATGGTTGCTGATTACTGACTTCGATTTAGATAAGTCGGGGCATCTTGCGGCCGGCGTGGTTGAAAGACATTCAAGAAAAAAGGATGAAGTCTATCAATTGCCCGCTTTAAATAAGCCAACCGCGTTTAGATATACAGGTGAATCCACTTTTTCTGGTTTGAGGGTTCATGCAATAAAACATAACATTTTATGATACAAGCAAACATCATATCCATATAGATATGATTGTAACAAATCCAAAAGGTATCGTTTACAATGTCGCGGGAATTTTAGATACGGGTGCCCCAAGAACGGAATTTTCTGACCCGTTTTTGGTGCATAGTGGATTTCTTGAAACTAAAAGTGAAAAAGTCAGTTTGAAACCGGGTTTACAAACTCAGAAGTATGGCAAAATAATATTACCTTCAGTTACAATATGCCTTCATCAAATAGATTTTTTTGAAGTTTTTGTGTCCCATTTTGACTCATCTTGGGGTATTGATGCCCTATGTACAGGACAAAAATTGTAATCCTTTGATTTTAAAGTATTTCGTGATGCCATCGCTTTGTGGCGTATGTATCACTTTTGCACTTTTGCGGTATCACCCTTCTCTATCTGCCAAAATCCTTAATAGACTGACTTATCCGTCAATTTTAGCGAATAAAAACCAAGGATTAAATTCACAAATT
>QNER01000616.1 GCA_003646175.1 Candidatus Parabeggiatoa sp. nov. 1 | reverse complement strand
GTTACTTCGAGCATTGGAACGCAAAGTTGGAAAACAACACTATATAGAGAGGAGCGGTATTCGGGATTAGTCTCACGTACCGTTTTGAAGACGAGTCCGGGTTGGAAACAATTCGGGCTTAGTTTAACCCATTACGCCCAGCACCGTCACTCGCCGTTTTGCCGGGCGCGGTTGCATACGCAACAATTGTGCCATTGGCCGTCATTTCGGCCAAACCCCGTTTACCAATACCCTTGCTTTTCTTAACCGGCAAATGCTCACGACAAGCATCCAAAATCATCAGATTGACTTGTGTGCCGGCATTTTTCATCATCTCCAAAACTTCATTGGCTTTCAGGGCATTATATTTGACAGTCGTGGCACTACCAAACTTGCGGCCGACGGGAATGAGATAATTAATCCCCTCTATCTGCACTCCATGGCCGGAGAAAAAAAACAGCCCGACACTGTCGTTTTGCAACTGATCCGTAAACGCATCGACGGCCGCCACCATTTTTTGCAGATTGCCATCTTTGACCAATAACACGTTAAAACCGTAGCCTTCCAGCATGTCTTTCATGTCATCGGCATCGTTCAACGGATTATCCAACGGCCCAAATAAATTATTGCGCCGGCTCTTTGGATAAGCGCGATTACCAATCACCAACGCGATACGTTGCGAAGTTCCGGCGTTGGGTTCATCCTCGTCTGCAATGCCCGCGAGCCCACGATTATCGGCAAAGACGGGCCCAATAGACAGGCTGGTGAGTGCCAATAACGTGATGAATTTAAACAGGATTTTTTTTTAGATCATAATGTTTGCTCCTTGATGTGGTTTGTCATTCGTTTCAGGCGTACCTTGTACCATTCGTGCAAGGTTCGCCTTGTACTCCTAAAAACGGGCGCCTTGCACTCCTAATAAGAGAAATCCGATTTCTGGGAGAAATCGGATTTCTGGTTTCCACGAGAAACTCAAGCACTATCTGATTGATAATAATCAGGATTGTACCAATAACGATCATCTAGGGTTATCTTGGTGTTCTCAATGCGATACTCCTTAAGGTTTAACGACAAATCGGCAGAAAATATCACGCTATCTTCCATCAACAAACCATCACCCTGTTTAACCTCTGCTTGAGAGCCATACTGAAAACTTACCAAAATACTACCACTTATATTCACTTGAGCCAAGTGCGCCGATATATCAACAGAAAGAATGACGAGTTCTTCAAGTTCTTCATACTCCGCTTCCGCGGCGAATTTATCAATAAGGTGTTGTTCCTGAGTCATAAAATGTTCAAGCAACGCATTCTCAAGCCAATCTATGTTGACTGGGATTCGTTTGGGTTGCCCAATAGTGATAATACGAAAGTTGTACCTCAAAGATTGGGCTATCTCATAAAGTTCCGTCGTTCGCTTTTTTGCCGCTAGACTCACTGGCGTTGTATGAACCTCAAAAGCAATAACACTGTTATCCCTTTCAGCAATCACATCAAATTTAACACCATTGACACTCACATTTTTATTGACGGAAAAATGCTTGTTTTTATACTTGTCAAGCAACTCCTCAACTTTCGCGTCATGGAGTGCTTTGGTAAAATAGCTGTCAAATCGTTCATCCATCATAGCATTCAAACCTTATCGCCATTTCATGTTAACAACTTGTGATGTAACAGGACGAATTGTACCTGCTTCAAGAATACCAGCTTCAATAATAAAACAAGTTTCTTCGCCTGTCTTTTTCACATTCTTTATACCACAATTGGTATCTACCTGTACATCAAAAGATATTCCGAGTTCCTCCATATCTAAACGGATAACCTCTAAATATAAGATATCTTTATCGTCCTGATACACGAAGTCTTGTAGTGCATCTATAGTGGGTTTCACGATATTATGGACATCTCTGCTTTGATTCTTTTCGTGATTAAAATAAAAAATTCTCATCCACAATTTAGTGGATGCAGGAAATACTGGTTGCCCTTCCACTAGCCCAAGCTGATTTTTCAAAATATCATACAGAAAGTTCTCAACTTTTCTTTTTTTAGCCCCTCTCAAGTTGACACTTGGCACAACCGCATCAGGCATTGATGTCGTTTTGACTTTCTTAGCGTTGTTTTTCGCGGTTTCTTTGTCGATATTTATCTGTTTTATTGCCTTAGTTAAAGGGACTAAAGGCAGTAAGATTCTAAAAATATCATCTTCCATTGTTGTGAGTACCTCTTTACTAGGGGTGGTGAAAATAAGATTATTTTGGAACCAAAAACTTTACCTATTGAAATAAAGCATTAAATTTTTTCTTTAAAACAGTTAACTAGCCCTATTTTCATTAACTATTTATACTTCACCATTCACAATTCGCCTAACGTTTTGGTTTTGCGCGCAAAAACTTTAGGCGCGAAACAATTTTCATCACCCCACATTTTTACTGGTTCCCTTAGCAAAAGCACTTATTGTTATAAATGGTAGTCGTAGGGTGGTGAGGGCTTTTGTTGCCCACCAAACGGATTGAAGTTGCCGGCCCCAAACTATGTCACACCATCAGAACAGCCAGGTAGTTACACTGGCTTTAATAATACACACCAAGGGGGTTAAGTTTTAAAGCCCCTTCGGTGCGAAATTAATATAGCCAGGGGCAACGCCCTGGATTTTTTTCCTTGAACCATCCCCTTGAACCGATCCCCTTTCTCCTGTTAAGCCTCAAAATCTTCCCCAAAAATTTGTTCATCCAATTCGCTGGTTTCCTGATAATTTTCTTTGGCTTTCAATAAGTCACTCGCCAGCGTATCAAAGGCGGTACCCAATGCTTGTTGAGATTGGTTTTTCAGCCAAAGTGCCATGACGGTATCGCTAAAGTCAAAGCTGTCATCGACATTGCCTAAAATGCTTTCAATTTCGCCAACCACCAATTCAAACATATTGATCTTGTCGTGAAGCACACGCAAAATATATTCTTCAATGCTACCTTTCACACAGAAGTTAAAGATAAACACATCCTGCGTTTGCCCAATGCGGTGAATGCGTCCGATCCGTTGTTCAATTCTCATCGGATTCCAAGGTAAATCATAATTGATGATCACATTCGCAAATTGAATATTGCGTCCTTCTCCCCCAGCTTCTGTCGTCAACAAAACCGGCACCAATTCTCTAAACGACTCAATCGCTTCATCTTTGTCTGTTAATGACATATCCCCCCGAAACTCTGCAAACGCAATCCCCGCTTCTGATAAACAAGTGGCTAAATAAGCTTGTGTTTCGCGGTGGGTGACAAACACTAAGGTTTTTTGGGAAGATTTTTTTAACAACGCCAACAGTTGTTTGGCTTTTTCTACGTGTTGAATGGCGGTGGCTTTTTTGATGAGCGGCTTTATTTCTTTGTGTTTAAAGCGTTTCTCTAAATGGGTTAAGGAATCCGCTAATGCTTTGGGGCTACTACCAACGCGCATTAATAGCGTATTACGCATTAACTTTAAACGTCTGTCATCCTGATATTGGCGCAAATAGTCACTGATTGCCTGATACAAGGTTTGCTCAGCTTTGGAAGGTTGCACGGTAATCGTTGACGCAAATCGTTTCGGCAGTTGAACATCAACCAAACTGCGCGTATTTCGCACCATGACTTCCCGCATCAATTGCCGCAATTTTTCAGGATTTTTGGGCACACGCGCCGACTTGCTACTGACGTATTCTTTCTTAAACAAGGCTTCGGTTTTTAACAAGCCGGGTTTTAACAGCGTTAATAAATTGAAAAGTTCAACGAGGGAATTTTGCACCGGTGTTGCGGTGAGCATCAGAATAAAGCGTTTTTTGATGGAATTGACGAGTTTCCAATTGAGGGTGTTGCGATTTTTTAAATGGTGGGCTTCGTCTACGATAACCATATCCCATTCCCGCCCGGTGACATAATCCCGATGGGCTTTGTGTTTGGCGGTATGGATGGACGCGACGATGCTATCATTTTGATTCCAAAAGATTTCCGGTTCCTCTTGACGCTCGTCGGTACTGATGGTGGTAATATCAAATTTGTCGGATAATTCTTGTTGCCATTGAGAAACCAGAGAGGCGGGCGTCAGAATTAACAGGGATTTAATCATCCCTCTGACAAAATATTCTTTACAAACCATGCAGGCTTCAATGGTTTTCCCTAAGCCCACTTCATCAGCCAACAACGCCCGCCCCCCAAATTGTTTGATGACTTTTTTAGTGGTTTCTATCTGATACCAATATTTGTCAACATGATGAAGGGCGGGCAAACACACTAACTGATCATAGTCAGCAAGTATGGATAAATTAAATAACGCTAAACGGGTTTCGTAGTAGTCGTCTAGGACATCGGTTTTACCAGTTTTGAGCAATTGTAACGCTGGCGATGGCTTAAATTTAAAGGCGTATGAGTTTGACATGATTTAATAAATTGAGTTGAGTGCAACGGATTTTTGGTCTAAACGGATTTTTTAATTTTTATACCTTACCATTTATCAGTTTAGTTGAGTACAACGAATTAACTAAATAAACGAATTTATTAAACCGGCGAAATCGAAGCACCTGCGTTGATTTCAGCATTTCCCCATTCGTTTTTTTTCGCCAATTCGTTGTACTTATTTATTTTTGCATTTTTATTGGCGTTGAGCGACATCCGCCTTACAAAAATCAATCCGTTGTACTTTCAGTAAATTGTGTTTTAAATGATATTTAGGGCAAAACCGTAAAGCGTTGCAAAAACCTTGAAGGTTTCTAACCGAAATTATTTATCTGAAAAATCTATATTCGCTATTCGCTATTCGCTATTTACATAATTCCAGCAACGGATATGAGATGCCAACTTAAAGCGAGATACTTTTGACGGATGTTATTTTTTTGGTAGTCCTAAACATGTAGTGATGTTACGGATGCTATCCCTTCTTAGGGATAGTATCCGTTTGGACATCATCACTACTTATACAGGACGACCATTTTTTTTATCCGTTGTCACTTTCAATTTTTTTCTTTAATTATCAATCCGTAAAATCCGTAAAGAAGTTGTACTTCCGATATAATATCAATCCGTAAAATCCGTAAAGAAGTTGTACTTCCGATATAATATCAATCCGTAAAATCCGTAAAGAAGTTGTATTTCCGATATAATATCAATCCGTCAAATCCGTAAAGAAGTTGTATTTCCGATCTATGTACAGGACAAAAAAGTGTTCAAGCTGTGATGCTATCGCTTTTTTGTGGCGTATGTATCACTAAAACAATAGCACTGGTTATTGCAACAATATTTTTTACTCATTAAGGATTTTGGCAC
>QNER01000615.1 GCA_003646175.1 Candidatus Parabeggiatoa sp. nov. 1 | reverse complement strand
TGCCGACTTCGCACACTGGCAACGTCAATGGCTCACTGGGGAACTCCTAGAAACTCAACTGAATTACTGGCGACAACAACTGGCAGATGTCCCGGCACTGTTGGAACTACCCACTGACCGTCCCCGACCACCGCTCCAAACGTTCCGTGGTAATAGTCAACTATTTGAAATTAATCAAGAATTAAAGCAGCAACTGACACAACTGAGTCAACAGTCTGGGACAACCCTGTTTATGACGCTGTTCGCGGCTTTTGTGACTTTACTTTCTCGTTATAGCGGTCAAGAAGACATCGTGGTGGGTTCCCCCATCGCTAACCGCAATCGCCATGAGATTGAATCCTTGATTGGTTTCTTTGTCAATACCCTCGTACTCCGCACCCATTTGTCTGGGAATCCGAGTTTTATTGACTTACTTGCCCAAGTGAAACAAGTTGCCCTTGATGCTTATGCTCACCAAGATGTGCCGTTTGAGCAACTGGTTGAAGTGCTACAGCCAGAGCGCAACCTCAGTCACAGTCCGTTCTTTCAGGTGATATTTATCTTACAGAACGCGCCCATGGCGAATTTAGAATTGCCGGGGTTGAGTCTCAGTATCAATGAAACTGAGTATGCCACAGCCAAGTTTGATTTAACATTATCTCTGGAGGAGACGGCGCAAGGTATCAAAGGTCAGATAGAATACAACACTGACCTTTTTGACGCAACCACCATCACTCGCATGATGGGGCATTTTCAAACCCTGCTAGAGGGGATTGTCACTCATCCAGAACAACGCCTTTCTGAATTGCCGTTGTTGACAGAAGCGGAACGACATCAATTATTGGTCAAATGGAACGATACGGCCACCGATTATCCGGCCGAGCAATGCATCCATCAGTTATTTGAGGCACAAGTTGAAAAAACACCTGATGCGGTTGCGGTTGTGTTTGAAAATCAACAACTGACCTATCAAGCATTAAATGCCCGTGCCAATCAACTGGCACATTATCTACAAACGTTGGGGGTAAAACCGGAAACCTTGGTGAGCATTTGTCTGGAACGTTCACTGGAAATGGTGATAGGACTACTGGGCATTCTCAAGGCTGGGGGCGCATACTTGCCGCTTGATCCTGTTTATCCATCTGCGCGTTTGGCGTTTATGTTGGAAGATGCTGGGGTGCCTGTGTTGTTGACTCAATCGAGCCTGACTGAGGGGTTGCCAAACACGACTGCGCAGGTGGTTTGTTTAGATGTAGAGGCTGAAGCACTGTCACAGTTGAGCGCGGTGAATCTTAGAAGTGGTGTGGAGCCAACGAATTTGGCTTATGTTATTTATACGTCGGGTTCAACCGGAAAACCTAAAGGTGTGGCTGTTCCTCATCAGGCTGTCAACCGTCTCGTGTTCAACACCAACTATATCCAGTTGGAATATTCTGACCGAATTGCTCAAGTGTCAAATGTTTCCTTTGATGCGGCCACTTTTGAAATCTGGGGCGCACTCCTGCATGGGGCACGGCTCGTTGGGATTGCCAAAGATATAGCCCTGTCACCTCACGAATTCACAACCTCCCTCCGTGATCAGGAAATTACGGTATTATTCTTGACAACGGCTTTGTTCAATCAGCTTGCTAGAGAAGTTCCTTTGATTTTTAATCAGATGAGATATATACTTTTTGGTGGCGAAGCGGTTGAACCAAGATGGGTTTCTAAAATACTCCAACACGGCCCACCACAGCGATTACTGCATGTTTATGGGCCTACTGAAAATACAACTTTTTCTTCTTGGTATTTAGTTAAAAATGTACCAGAAGGGGCTATCACTATACCCATAGGCGGCCCTATTTCCAACACGCAACTATTTGTATTAGATAAACATTTACAACCAACCCCTATTGGTGTCCTAGGTGAATTACACGTTGGCGGAGCTGGTTTAGCCCGTGGCTACCTCAATCGTCCCGACTTAACTCAAGAAAAATTCATTCCTAATCCTTTTAGTGCTGACTCCGAAGCGCGTCTTTACAAAACCGGTGACTTAGTCCGCTATTTGCCCGATGGCAACATTGAATATTTGAGTCGAGTTGATAATCAGGTCAAAATTCGTGGTTTTCGGATTGAACTGGGCGAAATCGAAGCGGTGCTGGCACAATTTCCTAGTGTGCGGGAAAATGTTGTTATCGTCCATGAAGTTTCCCAAACTGATAAGCGTTTAGTGGCCTGTATCGTTGCTAACGAAGGGCAAGTCATTGATAATACTGAATTACGTGATTTTCTGACCGAACGATTACCCAATTATATGGTGCCTTCGACTTTTGTGAACTTGGACACCCTACCGCTGACCCCCAATGGTAAAGTAGACCGTAGGGCGTTGTCTCAGTTAGCAATGGGCAGTTATCAGTTATCAGAGAAAACTTTTGTAGCACCTCGCACACCAGAAGAAAAGCAATTGGCTGATATCTGGGCTGAACTTTTGAAGGTAGAACGAGTTGGCATCCATGACAACTTCTTTGAACTGGGGGGTCATTCACTACTGGTACCCCAAGTAGTCTCTCGGGTGCGCAACACCTTTTCAATAGGCCTACCTATACCCTACTTGTTTAAGTCACCAACAGTAGCCGGTTTAGCGAAACACATAAAAGCCATCCGCTACCCACATTCATCCGAAATGTCTAAAAAGGAATGCGAATTCCCTATTTTGGTACCGATTCAAACCCAGGGCTTGAAAAGACCATTGTTTTGCGTGGTACCGGGACACGGAGATATTTTTGCTTTAGAAGGCGTATCAAAACATCTTGGTAACGATCAGCCTTTTTTTGTCATACAGGCTCCCTACCAAGATAAAAAGGCTCCACGTCCCGATGTCAAGGAATTAGCATCACGCTACCTTCAGGAAATACGTGCAATACAGAATAATGGCCCGTATCGTTTAGCGGGATATTGTGCGGGTGGCACTGTCGCTTTTGAAATAGCCCAACAACTGCAAGCGCAAGGGCAATCTATTGAGTTACTTATATTATTGGATACTGGCTTCAAAATATCATTTTGGCATAAGTTGTTCTATAAAACGGCTCTTAAAGCAGCTCCAATATTTCTGCCACCGAGACATGAGAACAACTCACGCAATGTACGAATTTTCAATAACATCTTCAGAGATGATGGAGCAGTAACGCACTTTCTGGCAGCGTGTAACTATGTGCCGCAACCGTATCAGGGACGCATTGTTTTCGTTCAAGGCGAAGAGTCAGAGTTAAAAGAGCTAGGTTTTCCTCAACAGTGGGAAAAAGTGGCCAGTGGCGGATTAGATTTTATCACTGTTCCCGGTGATCATGACAGTTTTGTGCGTTCCCCTAATGATCAAGTATTAGCTCAAAAATTGAAAGATTACCTCGAACAATTTGAGCAGCAGGACAATTATAGAGGTGAAGAAGAATAGCTTCACGGCTGGTGAAATTTGGCTGGAGTCCAAACTTTAGTTTGGCTAGTCCAAGATAAATCTTGGACTCCAAGCCATTATTGAATGAAAGTAAAAAGAACCGCCATTAGAATTTATAGAGCATCCCGGCTGAAAATACGTTTTCATCGCGGTAATCGTTCTCACTGTCGGTTTGACGGTAACCCGCAAAAATATGGGCATATTCAGTCATGTGGTACTTGCCACCAACAGACCAGCTTAAAGCATCTTCGTCTAAAACGTCACCGTTGATGTCTGTCAATCTCAAATTATCTTCAATATCAGAAAGATAACCGGCAACCCAACCCGCCAGAGTAATTTTCTGGATGCGGTAATCAAGGGAACCGATAATATATTTACCACCATCAGGGTTATTATCAAAAACGCCCAATTCAGCCTCCTCATATTGAAGGGCAAGTTTAAGTGCTGGTATCACTTTGTAACTAGCGCCAACTTTCCAATTGTAGAATTGGTCGTTGTTCCACTTGGCTGCACCCGGAGAAAGTTGGTTATCCCCAGCATCAAGAAAAGCACCATGAGCCCATATAATCATGTTTGGGCTGGTGTATTTTAGCTCGACATTTCCACCTCTTTTATCAGCTTCGTCATCGCCCATAATTTGTACGCGAGCGTTAAATTGCCCCCATTTACCTCCCAGTTCCAACGCGCCAGGTATATCACTATTATGCACTAAGCCAGAAGTGTCGATAGCACGGCCTGGATTAATACCTACCTTACCAGTAATAGGGTCTTTTACAACTAAGCGACGATCACCGGCTGCATTCCAATTCCAATGCACTTCGTTATAGCGGCCAGCCGACATGCCACCGCCAGTGCCACGAGCCTGCATAGATGTATAGATCCACGGATCAATCAGCCCTTTAGCAGATCGGTAGGCCCCTCGCAATTTTCCAAGCTTAATGTGGAATGTGGCGTTTTTCAAACCAACCCAAGCCTCTAAACCGGGGCCAAGCCCAGAATTATTAGTCGTATGGAAAGTGGTACGATAACGCGCATAAGGAACCATGCCATTGGGCAGTTCTTTATCATGTTCAAAATCAAGGCCAATCAGGTTAGGGCCATCATTAAGGATGTTACCATATCTGTCTCTGGTCAGCGTTTGACGATCCATATCATCAGACGATTCGGTAAAACCAAGGCCATTGCTGATTTGACCTCTCGTGAGATTTTCGTCTGCACCTGCATACTCTACGCTTGCAGCCTCAGCACCGATTTGACCATAAAGCTTGATCTCGGCATGAGTCGTTATGGGTACAGCCAATACTGTAGCGATGGCTGAAGAAAGTACCTTTCTATTCATTAAATTCTCCTTCCTTAATCAATTATCAATTGCAAATAAAAAAAAATGATCGAAACTTCAATTACCATAATCTAGGACTTACGCATTGACAACTAACCTAAAAAAATGCAATAAAATTTTAGGTTTCATCTATTTATCAATAATTTATATATAAAAGCTTATGTATTAATAAGTTATAAAACTATACCTTTTACCATAAGATATAGAGGCCTTTAATTTCTCTCTGTTGCTCGTTGGAACTCAAATTATAAACGCAACTTTTATGTTTATTATTAATTATTGAAAATAAACTTTTGTATATTCAATAATTTAGACGTAAATTATTGATTTTAACAATATTCATAACGTATTAAAAAATAAGTCGAACTCACGTTATTTATTTGACTTTGTCAACTTGATATTCCCGTTTTTTACCTTTTAAAATAGTCAAAGATTGATATTGTGTGATAAAAACTTTATCATTTCAACCTTGGATATGATTCAGCAATTAAATAAGATATTAAATACTAATTGCTAATTG
>QNER01000614.1 GCA_003646175.1 Candidatus Parabeggiatoa sp. nov. 1 | reverse complement strand
CTGAAAGGGCGGGACATGATGTCTATCCCTTTCACTAGATACGTCATTTATTCCTAGGGCGTTGCCCTAGGCTGGTATGTCAGCCCCTTTCAGGGGCATTTTAATAACTATTCATATAATATTCCATAAAGGATGAACTTTTGCGAATTATCTTTCGTGATGCTATCGCTGTTTTGGCGATAGTATCACTTTTGCGAATTATCTTTCGTGATGCTATCGCTTTTTTGGCGATAGTATCACTTAACTAGGGCAACCATAAAGGATTTTCCATATATTAAGTAAGGTTTAGTAGGGGTAATCCCTTGTGGTTACCATTATTTTTAGTGATACTATCGCCACAAAAAAAGCGATAGCATCACGGCTTTTTCACGAGGGTTTGAGTGAGACTCAAAACCAAAAGCGATAGCATCACGGCTTGAACACTTTTCAAAATCGGATTTTTAGAAATCCGATTTTTTCTTCAATTGAGAAATCCGATTTGGGGAAAAAATCGGATTTCTGGTCAAAATGGATTTCTTTTTTAGAAATCAGAAATAACTTTCTTGTAAGGTGGGCAACGGTTTTGGGTTGCCCACCATTTCCCTACTTTTTGCTACCAGTCACTTGCTGACAGTAATTTCTGGCCGCGTCTAAATCAACTGCCGAGCCTCGGCCTTTAGTGGCAGCTGCGATATTATCACAATGGAAAATACGCTCTTTGTTCATCTCAACTTCTTCTAGTACATAATAGTAAGTACCGTCCTTGGTGACGCTGGTATCCACAACAGAGTAGTAAGCCCCTTCTCTTGAATTGCCGACGGCTGAAATGAGTTGACTTGGTTTACCAGTCGTCGCAATCAGTTCACCCTTCAGACAACCTGCTTGATAAGAAGTCAGTTCTTCAAGCAGGGTGGTATTCGTGTACCCACCATGACAGTCCTTGGTAACTCGCCAAATACGAAAACCAGCTGTGTTTGTTTCAGAACCCGTCGTCCACGATAGACGGATGTTATCTCCTTCAGTAACCGCTTCAAAGTCAATCAACTGTACTAACAACGGAGAAACGGTTTTCCAAGAAATAACCTGCAACGAATGTGGCGGCAGTGTTAAAGTTATCCCCGGACGGAATTCCTCTATCGTGGTTTGGGCAACTTGCACCGGCTGTATTTCATTTTCCGGTTCATTGTTGGCTGCAACCGAATCGGCAGTCAACAACCATGATTCTGCGGTTGCATTGACAGAGTTATGTTTGTCGCCAAATTGAATAGAAATATTCTGGGACGTTGTTGTTGACAGATTGTATAGAATCAGACCACGCTTTTTGCCCTTGCCAAAAGCATAACTCAAAATTTCTGGAAACCCGTCTTTGGTTTCTGGATCACCATTATCCCGGAACGGGCCGGTAACAGCATAAGTGGGGTTTGCACCAGTCTGGATGGTTTTTAATAGATCTCCAGCAAGCACTTTATTGACGAGTTCATTAGCCAGCCAAGTGGGCCGAAACCGTTCATGCCCTTGACGAAAATTTATGCCTCCCCCCCACACACGTACCAAGAAATTCTCTAAGCCATAGGCAGCCTTGTTAAAAGCAAACTGGGAAAAGTTGAAAAAAGCTTGCGTGCGAATGTGATATTTCTTCAACTGTTGTAGCATGAAGTTAGAAATGTTCAGCCCAGCACCCAGAGAGGTCGCAATAGCGTTGCGTATGTCATCAGGTTTCACATCACCTCTTAAGGGGCTATGATTCACTTCATAAATCGCAAATTCCACGCCCGTTTTGTCCATCACTTCTTTGTGTCCCAGCATACGATGATCTATCTCATTTTGACTGCGGGCAAAAAACCAACTGAAGAATTCTTCATTATTGCCAAAAAGGTCTATATCTCTTTGGTTGAAGGTATGATGCTGATAGGGAGCAATGGCGTACCGATCGGCATTAGGGGTCCGTTCCAATATGCGGTTGGACATCCAACTGGAAAAGTTCTGTCCGGCCGCATACAAAATGATGTTGTCGTGATAATAGGGGGAATTTTTGGCCGTGGCAAACAAATCGTGCCAATAATCAGGGCCATTAAACCCACCCACTCTGAAAACGCCAAAAGTGTTCCAGGCTTCGTTGCCAATTTCCACATGAATTTTTCTCAGGGTTTCGGTCCAAGGTTGGGGATGTCCGAGCTCAGCACGCAGCTTTCCCCAGCCAACATCTGCAGGCGCCCCCAAGTATTCCATGAACTTCTCCATTTCGGTTTTATTCATGGTGCCGGGCAGGCTAAACCACGGTTCCGAGCGAATATATTCGGCCAGTTCATAAAATTCATGCAGCCCATAAGCACTTAAAGACCGATTTGTATTGGTACTCACCTGTGCGTAAACATTATTGGTGCCTCGATGGGATTTGAGCCGCGGCATAATGGTACTTTTGACGGTTTGTCCGCCCATTTGAAGTTTTCTGATCACACCGGGGTTGTAGCTTTTGAGTGCCGTGATAATTTCATCACGGAAAGCTGTGGGATTTTCATCTCCTAGCATCTCGACTGAAAGATCATCAACCAAAAGGATGCCACCGGTAACGCTGAGGACAAAAACTAACGAAGGACTTCTTCCTTTACGAAGTTCGGGAACATCGTCAATTTGGAAGGTGACTTCATATTTTTTCCATTCACCTTCCGTAAGCTCTACTGGTTGAACGATTTCATCTCCGAACAACTCAAGTGCGTCACCGAATTCTTCTTCAACAAAATAATTGACATCCATGGCTTGTTCTCCGAACAACTCAAGTGCATCAACGGATTGCTCTTCGCTCAAGTCATTGACCCCCATAAAAAATTTACTGGCCCCAATAAATTGTTCGTTTCCCGCTCCGCCATCAATTTCGGCTTGCTCTACCCCGCCGTACTTCCCGGCAGAAACCAGAATTTGGGGGTTTCCTGCTTTGACTTTGGCCCAAAAGCGGTATTTCCAAATGCCATTGAGGTTGGCATATTTTTGTGAGTGGGTAGAGGAGCGAAAGATGGCTTTTTCCTCAGTGCCATCCATAGCGAGCGAGGCATAGCCATAAGATTTTGGTGGGGTATCGCCTTCCACCAAGGAACAGTTTTCGGAGGGTGCCCAGTATGCGCCCAGTTTGTTGGTATGGCCATGTTTCACCGGCTCCAGGTTTTCTACCAACAAACCCATTTTTCGTATGGGGGCATGGTCTGGGAGTGAAATGTTGGTCTCAAAGGCAAAAAAGAGCGCTTCTACCTCCTTTCTCCAGCATGTTGTGGTGCGGGAAGAAACCGCAGCGATTTTTCCGGTGGTCCATTTGGCGGGGCCGGAAATAAGGGTGTATTGACCACCATTACGCATGAGTTCAGCCCAGCCTGTTTCTTCGTAGAACGATAATTTGGCCAAGCAGGAGGCAAAGCCATCCTCAAAGAGGGTTCCCTCGTGAGTTTGGCGATAGGAAGTGCCTTCAAAGTTTTCGGCATCGCGGACTTTTAACAGAACGCCTGGCCCATAATAGCTATCCCCACCAAGATTGATGCCTAGAGGAAGGGTGTCAGGTACTAACACCTCATCGGTGATTTCAATCGTGGTGGTTTGGGCTATCTCGGCGGGTTCGTTAGCCGGTTCGGTTGCTCCAATGATAGGATAGGAGCAAAGGAATCCCGCCGTGAAGAGCCGGGAGAGTGGTTTTTTCTTCATTGAAAACTCCTGTATTTATCAAACATGAAATATATTCAAGATAACCATGTTGTTGAATTAACCCACGGTTTAAATGAATAATTAATGGTGGGCAAAAAAAAGACTTTGCCCACTATAGTTTTTCAGATAAATAATTTCAGTTAGAAACCTTCAAGGTTTCCGAAACCTTGAAGGTTTTGCCCTAAATATTTTTCTGAACGTCTATAAGTACTGAAGCACAAATTTTCAGGTATTTTGCCCACCGAGTAACGTCTTTTTGTTGCCCACTATCTTGCTATAGTTTGTCAGATAAATAATTTGCCCATTATTTTTTTTCTAAAGTGCTTGTTTTTAAAAATTGGGCCCCTATTAATAAGACTGGCACTAAAATTAGGTAGAGTGGATAAGGTAGGCTTAAAAGAGTTAGCTTCTATCGCTTTTCAAGGAACTCAAGAATATTAGGGGTTCCTTATCCACACAAATATTTTTTAAATTTATTCGACAATCGCAAGTCTTATATAAGGGGAAAAATTTTTATGTTAATAAGTATTTTTAATACTTTGAATACTCAAAATGTGATACCGAGTCTGCTCCAAGGATTGCAGCGTTTGGAGGCAAAATATGGCAAATTCGAGGGTGTCGGTGTTGCCACCTTAATGGATGGGCGCATCCAACACCAATACACAGAAGGAACCGGACAAGATTTGCAAAATATCTTGCAAAAACAGCCGATTTCTGGACACTTGGGCATCGCTTACATACACCCAAAAAGTGCCACAAACGACAAAAACAGTCCCGCACTGCATTTCTACATGACTGAACGTTTGGCGGTAGCCTATCACGGCGTTATCGACAAGGACAACTTGTCTGACATCCGGGACAGTTTGTGGGCACTGGGGTATGAATTTGAGACGAGAACCAACGGTGAATTAGTGCTATCTCTTATCCAGCGTTATTTGGATATGGATATAGAATTTCCACCCATTGACGCGATGAAAGTCAGTGCTGGACGTTTACAAGGCAGCTTTGTGATGATGGCACTTTTTGCCGAACCAGAGTTACTCCTTGCGGCAGGTAAGTACTGTCCACTTATGCTGAGCGTGAATGGCAACATCGGTTACTTTGGTTCTGATAGCCACGCGTTGAGTCATCTCTCATCTCCCATTATGTTCGTGGCAGAAGGTAACCCGGTGGTGTTACGTCCTGCGACAACGGCACTGTCAATTAAAAATGATTTTTCGGTGTTCTAGGTTAACTTGCACGAACTAGTGCAGGATCGCGGAAGGATCGAGACCACCCCAACGCCAACGGCTAAAGCCGTTGGCTGAGGTGATATCGAAATTTCCGCTTTACTGTACTAAGTACCGAAGCATGAATTTTCTGGTAGCTTTTCGTTATAGGTTTTAATCTCTTCATATACAATCGCATTGAAGTTATTATTGTCAGACTAAAAACTGGCTGCTAAAGCCGACTTCGTTATTTTTGAGTGATACTATCGCCAAAAAAGCGATAGCATCACGACTTGAACATTTTTTGGTCCTGTACAAATAGCCGTTTTAACATTAAATTTTTGAGTGATACTATCGCCAAAAAAGCGATAGCATCACGACTTGAACATTTTTGGGT
>QNER01000613.1 GCA_003646175.1 Candidatus Parabeggiatoa sp. nov. 1 | reverse complement strand
CCTGATAGATATCCAGAACCTCTGTGTTCTAGAACACCATTAATTAATAGTTCCCAGGGCGCAGCCCTGGGCTTTAATAAAGCGCCCTTTCAGGGCTGAGTAGTTACAATTAATATAGGTGCCCAGAAAATGGTTGTCCCATGTCTGGGCCAGAATTGACTTGGAACACTATACCAGAAAATTCTTGCGAAAATGCCTTTACAATGTCACATATAGACGTTCAAATAGGGCAAAACCGTAAAGCGTTGCAAAAACCTTGAAGGTTTCTAACTGGGATTTACCGGTGCTGTAATTACCTATAATTAATATGTTTTTATTATCACTCAAATGCTCCAATTGTAATTGGACAAAGACTAGTGCAGGAGTGCTCCAATTCCAAGGCCACCTCTTAGCCCCAAAGGGGCGGATTAGTATAGCCAGGGGCAACGCCCCTGGACTCTTTAGTCATATCTTCGCTCATCCTACGCCCCTGAGTTATGATTCACTTAACGCTGCTTGCTCTAACTGTTTCAACACACCTAAAACCATATATAACTCATTGCCCGGATTCCGAAGTTCAAACACCCTAGACAACGCATATTGTGGGGAGTCGCCTTTGACCAATTTGATAAACACAAAACTTCCGCCGGTTGTTATCATGCCAAAGCAAGGCTTGTCTTGATTCTCATTAGCCAACATGTAGGCCAATATTTGTGCAAGTCCTGCTTCAATAGAAAAAGCGGCCTGTTTTGATTCAATAACCATGACCCAAAATTGGTCTTTCAAAACCAACACTTCGATTTTCCCTTCAACAATCACATCGCCGTCCATATTGGAGACTTTGACCGAATGTTCGGATTTGGTATGAAAAGGATACAAATAAAAACCAGCGAGATTTAATAGCGGCCCTAAAACGGCCATTTTAACGCTATCTTCAAGCAGTGGCGGATACTCAAGTAGGTTAAAATAACCGTCTTTCACTCGATCTAAAAACTGTTTATCATAATCTGTCACTTCTGGTAGTTCCGCTTGCCATTCTTGAAAAAATTGACCATCTTTGCTCAGTTGAAGATCAAATTTGGTTCTCAAGTCACTTAATGAGATGTCAGTTGCACGAATGGTTTCGCTCATGATATTTCTCCTTCTTTGATATATGTGACAATTGAGGCTGCGCTTTGCCCAATCGAACTATAGCTTTCCAGAAAAATTATCGGTAGTCCGATACATGTAGTGATTTGACGGATGCTATCGGCAAAACCGTAAAGCGTTGCAAAAACCTTGAATGTTTCTAACTGATTGCAACCGGCACCGTCAGGTTCTTCTACAGGACTAGCTAGTGCAGGAGAGCGGAAATCTTCGGACCACCCAGCCAACAGCTAAAGCAGTTGTCTGAAAGCTCAAGTACCCTAAAGGGCACTGAGGGTTAGTCGGCTTTAGCCTCCTATCGCTTTCAGACAACTGCTTTCGCGCCAAAGTTTTTCTAAAAAAACTTCTTTGCTACAAGCTGTTGGCTGAGATGGTATGGAAACTGTAGCGATCCTGTACTAGGGCAAAACCTTCAAGGTTTCCAAAACCTTGAAGGTTTCTAACTGCAACCGGCACCGTCAGGTTTGTATTTTTCAATCGCTTCCCGCAAAAAAATCCGTTCAATCCGTAAAGAAGTTGTACTAAGTTTAAGGTGGGCAAGAAAAGACATTGCCCACCCTACAAAATACCTGACAATTTTTAGTACTTACCAAAAAAATCCGTTCAATCCGTAAAGAAGTTGTACTAAGTTTAAGGTGGGCAAGAAAAGACATTGCCCACCCTACAAAATACCTGAAAATTTTTAGCGAAGGTACTTACCAAAAAAATCCGTTCTTAAGGTGGGCAAGAAAAGACATTGCCCACCCTACAGTTTAAGGTGGGCAAGAAAAGACATTGCCCACCCTACAAAATACCTGAAAATTTTTAGCGAAGGTACTTACCAAAAAAATCCGTTCAATCCGTCAATCCGTTGTACTAAGCAATCTCGCATAGTTTTCTGAAACAGCACGCACATCTGGATGTTCAGGGTTAAAAACGTGGTTAAAAATCTTTAACGCCCGTTCATACAATGGTTTAGCTTGCTCATACTCGCCTTGATTGTCATAGCAAACGGCTAGACTCAAAAGACAGGGTGCCACCGCCGGATGTTCTTTGCCATGCACTCTTTCATAAGTGGCTAAAACTTGCTGATATAACGGCTTGGCTTGCTCAATCGCGCCTTCGGTATCATACAATTTGGCGAGATTATACAAATTAGAGAGCGTTTTAAGGCTCTTTGCGACAAGAGGATGTTCTTTGCCATAAGCCCTTTCATAAATCGCCACCGCTCGATCATACAACGGCTGGGCTTGTTCATTCGCACTTTGTGCATAATACAACTTAGCAATATCATTAAGGCCAGTTGCCACATCGGGATGTTCTTTGCCTAACGCATTTTCACGAATTGCCAAGGCTTGATCATACAAAGGCTTGGCTTGCGCATACGCGCCTTGGGCATAATACAATGCCGCTAAATTACTGAGGCTTTGTGCCACAGTGATATGTTCTTTGCCTAACACTTTCTCACGAATCGCTAACGCACGCTTATACAACGGCAAAGCTTGCTCATACGCGCCTTGGGTACTATACAACAAAGCCAGATTATTGAGGCTGGTTGCCAGATGGGCATGTTCCTTGCCATAAACCTTTTCATAAATCGCCACCGCGCGCTCAGACAACGGCTTGGCTTGTTCATACGCGCCTTCAGCGTAATGCAGCAAAGCCAGATTATTCAGGCTTCCTGCCAGATGGGGATGTTCTTCGCGATAACGCGATTTATAAATCGCCAACACTCGCTCATATAATGGCTTGGCTTGTTCATACGCGCTTTGGACATAATACAATTCCGCGAGATTGTTGAGATTTGTTGCCACCAAGTGATGTTTTTTGTCTAACACCCTTTCACGAATGGTTAACGCTCGTTCATACAATGGTTTGGCTTGGGCATATTCGGCTTTATAACTGAAATAATAGCCCAGTTGATTCAGTAAACGCGCAGCGTCTTCAAATTCTAGTTGCCATTCTTTAATCAAATCCGCACCGGTTTGAACACACGGCAACAAGCGTTCAAGGTGTAACCCATTTGAAAAATAACCAGAGCTAGAAAAAGCATTGGCGATTATCCGCACCGCCTGTTTTGCCCAAATACGTTGCGTCTTTTCCGCCATATCACGTTTTAATATCAATTGCACAATACGATGAATCGATAACATTTTCGTTTTTGGATTGCGCTGCAACAATGAATATTTCAAAATGACGCTCAGAGCAATATCTAATGCCATCGGATCAGCTGCAACCGGGGCAAGCACTTCCCCAAATAAATCCCGCCGGCCCGATTGCCTGTCGGAGGGGGAGAGTGGGGGTGATATAAAAATTTCTTCTGGTATTTGAACCGGGTGCAGAAAGGCACATAGGCGTAACAATTCCGTAGCTGCGCGATTTTCGTTAGCGATTTTTTCAAAGGCTAATAACCACGTTTTTGTCACTAACTCTGGATAATCTTGTGCAGCCGGTATTCGCCGTATTTTCAGTAATTTAGGCGCGTAAGTGCGGTAATGTTCCAGATAGTCGGCTAAACGACATTGCGTTTCTCGAATATACGCGCCCGCCTGCGCCAATGCTAAGGGCAAACCGCCGAGTGCTTCCACAATTTCGCCCGCGAGTCTCTCATCCTCTTTAGTCATGTCACCCGCTTCGTGCTTATCAATGCAACACCAGAGAAATTCTATCCCTTCCTTTGGCAACATTTCTTTGATTTCTACTCGCTGCGCGAATGGCTCAGTGGTTTCGGCGCGAGTGGTGAGCAAAAGATGATGCACTTTGGCATCGCCACTTAAAGGCACCCCTAAATCCTTTCTCAAAAAGAGACTTACCGCTGAGATATCATCGACATTATCAAGAATCAGTAGCCAGTCGCTATGGTTTTCTAGCCAACGTTTGACGGCTACGATTATTTGTATTTGAGTAAAATCCCCCCTAGTCCCCCTTTGCGACAGGGGGGGATGTGAATCGGCGTTTTGCGACAGGGCGGCACTTTGCGACAGCGGGAAATGTAAATCGGCACTTTGCGACAGCGGGGGACACAAATCGGTGCTTTGCGACAGCGGGGGAGTTAAACCTAACGTGTGGGCTATCGCGACTAAGCCGTTTTTCAATGATTCCACGGTATCGGCTGATGTCCATAACACGGCTTGATATTCATGGCGGTGCAAATGAGCATAATGGGCTGCGGTTTGCGTTTTGCCCACCCCGTCGTTGCCACTTAAAACGGCTGTTTGATGGAAATGCAGCGTTTCTTGTAGTTGTTGCAGTATTTTTTCACGGCAGCTAAAAGTGGGATTGGGTGGTATCGGCACCATGCAGTAGGCGTTGGTGTATCTTTTTTTCAATAGCGGCTTTAAATGCGCTAAATGTGCCGGCAAATGGACTTGAATGCTGGTGTAGCTCTGATGAAAAGCGGTTTCAATTGACTTGCCGGCCGCTAACGCCTCATAAAAGCGGCAAGCGAATTGAATCGCTGCTTTATCTGTGACGGGCTGATTGACGCTAATGACATTTTTAATATATTTAATAATAGCACTGGTTTGTACGGCGCTAACACCGGCACTGAGAATGACACAGTCAATTTTATCAGTATAAGGCGCAAAAAAATTGGCGAGCGCGTCGGTGCTGATTAATTGATTTTGTCCCGCCTCGTTTTCTAACACAATACCCGGTTGTTCCGTCCCATGTCCCGAAAAATGGACAATCTGGGGTTGATGATTTAACAACGCATCGCGCACTTCAGCGAGCGTAGTTGCCCATTGTGGTTTCAGGACAAATTGTTTATGGCATTGCCAGCGGTGTAATTCCTTTTCAAGTTCTTTGACTTCCTGTTTTAAAGAGAGTTCAGTCGTCTCTTTGGGATTAGCAGCGAGGATGAGGATGGTTTTTGGCATAATGACAGGGATTGGTTATAAGAAAAACTACAAGGATTGTTTATAAAAACGGATAAACCATGAATCCGTGATGCTATCGCTGGTTTTTGCGATAGTATCACTTTCGGGGCTAATCCGTGATGCTATCGCTGGTTTTTGCGATAGTATCACTTTCGGGGCTACACCGGGGCTAATCCGTGATGCTATCGCTGGTTTTGGCGATAGTATCACTTTCGGGGCTACACCGTGATGCTATCGCTGGTTTTGGCGATAGTATCACTTTCGGGGCTAATCCGTGATGCTATCGCTGG
>QNER01000612.1 GCA_003646175.1 Candidatus Parabeggiatoa sp. nov. 1 | reverse complement strand
TTATACTGCAAACGGTTTAGAATTGGACTTTTATGTTTTAAGAAATTTTGTCTATGAAATCCAACCCCGACAGGGGTTGAATTTGAATAGCCTTTCAGGCAAAAGTTTCGCGGAGCGAAACTTTTGCCTGAAAAGGTGAAACCTGGGGGATGGAAAAAAAACTCCCACAACCCCGATAGGGGTTGAATGTTAAGAGCAAGTGCTGAAACGTGGGCTGGGGTAAGTAAAAAAGTCCAAATTTCACCCGTTCACAGTCTAACAAAATTTGAAAGTAGAATAGAAATGAGTATTATGAAATTTTGGAAAAAATGGTTTTGTTAATTTGACAAGATTGAGGAAAGAAGGGGATGAACAAAATCCGTTGTGTTGTATAAAATAGTTGAGTTAATGATTTATTTTCGCCAATGATTTGTACTTAAAGGAGATTATATGACTGGATTAAATCTTGTGCAATCGGTTCAATTTCTCACCGTGAAGGGAAAACGTTTGGCGGTTTTAAGTGCTAATGATTGAAAAGCCCTCATGGAATGGCTAGAAACTTTGGAAGATTTGCAATTGACTAAAACAGCTTATGCAGTATTAAAAGCAGCAAATGGTGATCGTAAACGTGCTGGCTGGTTAAAATGGGATGAAGTGGAGCAAGAATTAGCATGAGTCGTTACAGTGTTTATATTATACCTGAACCATTTAAAGAAATTAAAAATCTACCCGGCAATATACGACAACGGGTTAGAAAAACCATTAGCGAATTAGCTGATAATCCTCGCCCCCATAACAGTAAACAGCTTAATATTTCCGATTTTGAAGAAGAATTATGGCAACTGCGACTTGATAATTGGCGAATTGTATATGTGATTACTTAAGCAGATAAGATTGTAGATGTTATAGCGGTGCGTAAACGTCCACCTTATGACTATGGAGATTTGCTAGTATTGCTTGAACATTTGGATTAGCCATCGGGGTGCATCCCACGCACCATTATCGGCTAATTTGACAACATCAAACACAATATCACCGGGCATTTATCATTCCATCATAAGCGGGCTATTGGAAAGGTGATTTTATTAGATAGCAGTTATTGGAGAGAGAGCGTTACGATAAATGTTGTCTATCCTTCGTTAGGATTTGAGTATGAACTATGTACAAACCATCAATCAAAGTTTCTCGTTTTATCCAGTTCCCAACGTCCTTGTTATTTAATTCCAAATGAAAATTACAGTACTATCTTTAAAAGAGGTTCAAATTTATAAACCCTCCCATTTAGCCAGCTTGATCAGAATTTTTGGTAATCAAGAGTCTTATCATGAATATTCTAATGTTGAAGGTTGTTTTGTTAAAAGTGCCGTTTACTTTTTTGATGATCTTGATCTTTATTTAGAGGCGAAATATGGAAAAGATCATCTAAAAAAAATCATTCATGCAGAAAATCCTCAAATTTTTCATAAAAATCTGGCTCTGCAAATCATCTCTGAGTTTGATACTTGGAAAAGGCATGAATCATTTGAAGAATTAGTTGTTCATTGTTATGTGGGTGCAGGAAGGAGTCCCGCAATAGCAATGGCTTTAAATGAAATTTTCCAGTTAGGATATCAAACTAAAGACTTGATAAATCTTTATCCAGAATACAATGAATATATTTTTGATGTAATGGTTCTAGTTGGCAAAGATTATTTTAAAGATACGCCAGATTTTTGATTGCCCAAGATTTATTCTCGTTCCTTAGAAAAGACGCAATGCCATTAAGCTAGGGCGAACACGCAGGTTCGCCCCTACAATCACTACGCGGGGTTTTTTTCTGGTTCCCACGCCTTTGCTTAGGGAACCAGAACATAAAATAGTTGAGTTAATGATTTATTTTCGCCAATGATTTGTACTTAAAGGAGATTATATGACTGGATTAAATCTTGTGCAATCGGTTCAATTTGTCACCGTGAAGGGAAAACGTTTGGCGGTTTTAAGTGCTAATGATTGAAAAGCCCTCATGGAATGGCTAGAAACTTTGGAAGATTTGCAATTGACTAAAACAGCTTATGTAGTATTAAAAGCAGCAAATGGTGATCGTAAACGTGCCGGCTGGTTAAAATGGGATAAAGTGGAGCAAGAATTAGCATGAGTCGTTACAGTGTTTATATTATACCTAATACATTTTTCGTTCCACGCGCCGGCGCGTGGGAACAAGAAAACAATCATTTATCTTGGAATTACAGGAAAATGACGAGGAATAGTTTATGTCATACGGGAAATTTGAAAGAATAGAACAAGTCTCAGACAAATTTGGAATTAAAGTGAAAAGAACCTCTTTTTTAGAGGTAATAGATATTAAAGTCGATGAGTTTTTCTTATTAAGGATGGGGCGGGCTCTATTAAAAGATGTCAACTTCGTTAATGAAGATGCTATCAGGCAACATATAATCGCCCCAATACTGGACATAGTCTCAGATAATTATGAGGCATTAGAAGTGTGGTCAGAAGTAACTTACACTGTAGATGAAACAATGGATTTAGATGGAAAACCTGACTATTTAATAGCACCGTATGCGGATAACGGTGGTGTATCAACACCTCCAATTTGTGTAATGGAAGCTAAAGAAAAGGACTGGAAGAAAGGTTGGGCACAAGCTTTAGCTGAAATGTACGCAGCTTCTACTCAAGGTGCAAATATCTGTTATGGAGTTGTAACAACGGGAGAATTTTGGCAGTTTGCTAAATTGGAAGAGGGTAAAATATTTACCAGAGATCCTATCAAACTATCTGCTATAGAGAACTTGCAAAAAGTTCTGAACACTTTAAATTGGTTGTTTAATAAAGCAAATGAGCAAGTGCAATTAATCACCTCTAAGTTGTCAGAAAATCAAAGGGGGCAAAGTAATTGAAGTCTGTTGGTATGCAAAAGTATTTTAACATTTTTAATCAGCTCAAGAAATCCTATTTTTAAAAAAAATAGGATTTATCGTTCCTTAGGATAAATCTTACCAAGCCCAAGATTTCTCGCATTCGCTCGAAACTTCGTTCCGAAGTAAATGACAAAGTTCATTGATTGCGAAAAGTGTTGCAGGTAAAGTGGGTAGCCCACGTTCCTAAGAAGCTCTTCTCTATTAAACCAGATTAACCTCATTTTGGAGAACCACCCATGAAAAAAGTCGCTTCATTACGTTATGGTGTCATTTTTAAAAAAGCTTTTTCTAACCCTGATATTTTTAAAGCCTTCGTGAAAGACTTTATCGGAATTGATCTTAAAATCAACAAAGTCGAAACGGAAAAAGAGTTTTTCCCAATCATTGGTAAAGTGGATACCCGCTTTGATTTATTTGCGGAAGATATTGATAATCGAGTCATTGTTGACATTCAGCATGTTCGTTATGGCGATCATTATGACCGTTTTTTGCATTATCACTGTGTTGCTTTGTTAGAACAAATTGCGAGCTCTACAAACTATCGCCCTAATTTGAGGGTGTTTACGATTGTGGTTTTAACTTCCGGTGATAAGCACAAAGTTGATATGGCAACAACTGACTTTGCGCCCAAAGATAATCAGGGAAAGCCTTTAAACGAACTTCGACATAAAATTATTTTTATCTCTCCGAAATATGTCACGGATGATACGCCAGAACCGTATCGTGAATGGTTATTAGCGATTGCAGACAGTTTAGATGAAGAAGTTGATGAGACGGCTTATCAACGCCAAGAGATACGACAGGTTTTTGATTTGATTGCCCAAGATTTAGTTTCGCCGCAAGAACGTTTTAAAATGAAAGACGAGTATGGCATGGAACAGCTTCAACGGGATAAGGTATTAGAAACTGCCCAAAAAATTGCTCGCCGCCTATTAGCCGAAGGCATTGATCCGGATATCGTTGCTAAAACAACTGGTATTTCTGCCGATGATTTAGCAGCTATAATTCATTAACCCACTGATAGATAAGGAGTTTAACAGATGTACCCAAAAATAATATTCCTCATTTTTCTTATGTTACCATTACCTTTACTGGCGACTCCCTGCAATCAAGCAACTCAATTGGTTATCCAAGCCGACGATTTGGGAGAACACACCAGTGTCTATGCTCACCAAAAGGCATTACTTCAACAAGCGTTGAGCCTTTGCCCTCATCACGCTGATGCTCATAACAATCTCGGTGTTATCCTAGAAAATGAGCAAAACGACACAAAAGCCATCCATCACTACCAACGCGCCTTACAAATCAATCCCGATTACTACGAAGCTTGGGTTGGTATGGGTGATGTCTATTATAAACCCGGGCAATTTCCTTTAAGTCTGGATGCCTACCTAAACGCTTGTATCCGCAATAGCCCTGTTCGTAATCAACGCATCACCGAATGACTGGATAAAAACAACTATCGCGCCGTTGAGGGCAAAAACGTGTTAAAACAGAATAATAACCGGTAATCTATGGGTATATTATTTTCATGCTTCGAGCGTCGGAGCAAAAGCGACTTAAAGTTTGTAGTAGGCGCTTTTCCCCTAAGTTTGTAGTAGGCGCTTTAGCGCCTAAGTTTATAGTAGGCGCTTTTCCCCTAAGTTTGTAGTAGGCGCTTTAGCGCCTTAGTTTATAGTAGGCGCTTTAGCGACTTAATCTTTATGTGAGTTGTGGCTAAATAAAATACCCACACGAAAAAATTTTTTTCTCTATGGGTATATTATTTTCACGCTCCTCCCTTAGCAAAAAAGCGTCTATTACAAACTTAGGCGCTAAAGCGTCTATTACAAACTTAGGCGCTAAAGCGCCTACTACAAACTTAGGCGCTAAAGCACCTACTACAAACGCACGCAGCGCCTACTACAAACTTTAAGTCGCTTTTGCTCCTACGGGAGAAGCATGAAAATAATATACCCATAGATTACCGGCGTTTTTTCAAAAAAACTTGGGATGTGTGGGTATTTTATTTAGCCGCAACTTCCTTAATGTGCGAACCGATGGGATTGACGAAGTTGATGGGCTTGCTGGCGCAAGCGCCGTCGCTGTCAGCCCCGGTGGCGCACACGTTTATGTCGCCAGTTCATCTGACAATGCAGTTGCCGTACTCAGCATTGCCACGGCCGACTTAAACGTCACCTTGAGCGAGAGCGAAGAGCCTATCAAATTAAAGCCTGGCCCTATATCGCTCACCAATACCAGCCTTTTTTAGGTGGTTTAAGCGCCAGACTCCATGATTAAATAATTGGTTGGTGGTGTTGAGAGTATTTGAACGGCCTTATTTGGGGGCCATAAAATACAAAAGATGCTTTCAAATTAAAGCCTGGCCCTATATCGCTCACATACCACCC
>QNER01000611.1 GCA_003646175.1 Candidatus Parabeggiatoa sp. nov. 1 | reverse complement strand
TTTGAAACGTGTGCAAGTCAAAACACCAAAAGCTTTGAGCGAGAAACGCTGACAATATAAAATTATTTAATTAACAAATCCTTGTCATTATGTCAATAACCACTAAAGCTGATTTGGATAAACTTAGAGCGTGTTTGAAAAGTCCAAGAATCAATCACTTATAAAATAGTCTATTGCTTATAAAACAATGATTTAAGTAGAGTTTTAAAACACGCTCTTAGCTTTTCGCCATTATGGTGAGGCGGCCTTTTTTGTGAGTATCAGGCTTCTGGCAAACGGGGCCGGTTTCTTTATTGCGGCACCGATGATGATTTTATTTCGCTGGGGGCTAATGTGGGAACGGCTTTGGCGTTTTTGCAAGCTAAACAGGTTGTTGAACCGATTGAGTCGGTTGAGTCAGTTAAACCGATTGAACCTACCCAACCAAAACCATCTTTGATATCGTCTTTGATAGTTGCCAAGGCCTTGCACCCGCCAAGTGGCCTCAATAAGAAACTTCGAGACTTTTGGGGCTTCGCACCAGACTGGCTTTGGCGTTTTTGTGTGAACCGTTTCCACAATGTGTGCCCTTCGGTAATCGAGAAAGGGTTCGAGCATTAACATTGGGAACCGGCCAACAAGTTATGGATGCGGTGCTGGGTAAGTCTAGGTAAGAGATAAATCTAACCAATATTGCCCACGCTTGACGTTTTTATTGCAATTCACCTCGGTACCAAGCTGCTATTCAGAAGGCTGGGAATCATCGGATAAATTTAGCCGGAGAAGTCGTCGGGGAAGTCACGGAAGAAGAGGTTAAGCTATATTACAAGACAAAGGCGGCGAAGGCCCAAAGCGGCTAAATCAAAGGCCCAAGCGGTAAAATCGCCAGCTACCACGACGCCTGAGCAACCTAAAACATTACTACCGCCTGTGCTGGAGAAACAGGTGACAGGAAAAATGGAATTTAAGATTAAAATTAATGAGTTACCCACCGATATTCAAATCCTTGAGAATAAGTGGGTGGCATTTGTGATTGATACAGAACTCGATCAAGTGAAGGTGGCGATTCTCTTGAGACTTGGAAAAAGTGGCAAAAGGCCGCCGCGACGGATTATCCTGCTTGGGTGGCGGAGTGGTCAATTGGGGCCAGAAATTGAGGAGGTTTTGAGTTATTGGCGCCGGGGAGGCAAGTTTTTGATTCGAGCCAAAAGAGCCGAAGGGTGAGTCGTTGTGATGGACAATAGGATTGCCCATTTCAGTCGGTCGGTTTGATGCATAAAAAAGCCCCAAAGCTTGTTGCGCCTTGGGGCTTTTTTGTCAAAAGTGGTGATGGGTTGAACTTCGTTGCACTACGCTCTAACCATCCCATCCTACGCTGGCTAAAAAAGTGTTATCCTGCATCAAACGCCTTTTAACCATACCTACAATGAACCATTGTAAAAAAAGTGTCTTGCCTTAATTAAGTTGAAAGCCCACACATTAGGCTCTTAATTGTTTGACTTTTTCTGCAAAAGAAATAGACTTTTGAGTAAAGTCTTCATCAAAATTTTTTGCCATCGCTTTATACTGAGCTTGAGATAATTTAATTACTGTAATCTTTCCATCAAACTGAACTACATTATTTTTTTGATCAGTATTGAGCAAGTTTATCTGATAAAATTCATTATTATTGGTCTTTACCAGAATAGTATAGTCGTTTATAGAAAAATTTTCATAAAAAACAATACCATGTCTATTATTAGATGAGTGTAGCGCCATTGCAAAGTCAGTCATTGAGTCCGTTAGAGTCCTATTGTATTCATTGTGAAGACTTTCAATGTCTGGCGTAGAAGCTATAATGTTAATTGTTTTTGAATGACTGCTACTAAGCGCCTTTTCAATGACTTGACATGCTTGGTTAGAAATATAACCTCCTCCTAAATCTTTAAAACTTTTATGTCCCCACAAGACACTCGTTGATGAAAACTTCATATCGTCAATTTCCTTCATTTCAAATAAAGGAAAAATCAGACCCTGATAAATATCCTTATCTCCATGTTCATTTTGAATTGTAATTTTCTTTCCTAACTTTGACCAAGTTTCCAGATCATCAATCTTTTGTAATCCGGTATAGTCATTTTTTGAAAAAAAGGAGGCAATCGCTTCTATGTAATTTGGAAGTTTTGGAAATAGTACAATCGAAGAAGAAACCGCACCTGCTACTGTTAGGAGTGCTACCCTCATAAATCCTCTACGTGTAACATCTTCTACAATAGGGGAATCTACTACACGAGGATTTTGCACATTTTTTTGATGAGTGTCTGTGCTATTTTTACTCCATTGAGCGAGACGATTATCCCAACATTTAGCAGCTTTACTATTAATCTCTTCAAGCTCAGGCCACTTCTTAAATAAGGGATCGAACGGTATTGCCCGTCCAGTATCCGTCATCACCTCATGTTTCATGACCTGCGATGCCAGTCCAATGATGCGGTCAGTCGCGTAATGATAAACCGGTCCGCCACTTTGCCCAGGCCCCTTAATGCTATTAATTTCGATTCTATTATCAACATCTATCAATCGAAATATTTGGCCTGGATAACTGCCAGGTGTATATCTCTCCCCAGCTGGATAGCCCACACCAAGGACATCATCAAGCTCATACCGTTTTGAATCTCCTGATATTGTACCTAGTGGTAAATAATGTTCTGTGTCACAATTTGTTTTTAACACAGCAATATCAAAATAATAGTCTTCCAAAGACTTATCTGCCTCAAGTTGCGCTACAAATCTTTTGTTAGAGTGAGTTTCAATAGCAATTTCATCTGGGGGCGGGTTTGCAATACAATGATAGGCAGTTAACACATAGCCATCAGAAGTCATGAAAAAACCTGTGCCCATGAATTCCTCATCTACAAAAATTTTAACAATGGCTTTTTTTATTTGCTCATTAATGACTTTTTCGCGTAGTTTATCATCTCTCATACAAATTATTCCTAATAACAATCAGTTCAAGCTTATTGATAAAATTTTATTTTCTCGCTATTGCCCGACTTTTTTTCATGTTTATCCACAGATTTACTAGACTCAACATGGGCGTTTATGTTGTACTTTTGTCATTTCGAGCTTCGCTCTAAATCTTATATTTGCTCCACTCGAACCAAAGAACAGCGAAGCTAAATGACATAAAGTTTGTGACCCTGTTCAGTATAAATAAACATCTGGACGTTATAGTTTAGAACATTCAGCACAAAGCGTGTCTAGGTAGCCCTCTATTACCAATACAGTGCATACTGCCAACGTATTCACTGCTGGTGGCATGAATGAATTAGCGGCTAAACAATCAGTAGCCATTGCTACAATAAGTGCTTCTTCTTTTTGAAATTGCGCCTTTTGACGCAAGTATCCCCACTTGACACAAATGATTTCCCTAAAAAATTCCTGATTTTTATCAAACCATTTTTTGAATCTCTTTTTAAGCGCTTTAAATGAAGGCAAAATACTAACAGCTACCGCCTCTGGATCATTCTCAATAGGGTTGAATCCCTTAAACCAATCTTGGTACAGTTGAGTTTCGTCCGCCAAGTAGGCCTCAACCCTATCGGATTGTGCTTTTGGCTCCATAGTGTTTTTTCCTATATATATCAGGTATTAAAGGGCGAAAGCAAGCGTAGGATGGGTAGAACTTCGTTGCACCCACCATACCGCGTTATTTAGCGAATACCAAGTTTTTTAGCGAGCGTAGGATGGGTAGAGCGAAACCCATCAAAACTGAAGAAATGATTCACAAATGGGTGGGCTTCACTGTGAAATGCCCATATCCGACGCAGACAATACCCGTTATTGATGAAAATGAACTCTACGCCACATACGCCCGGCGCAGAAAATCGGATAGTCTCATTCCGCAGGGTTAAAAGTGGCGCAGATGTGACTACAATTAACGGCGCGTAACAAAGCCGATACTCGTCATGCTCATCAGCCTTAAACGGGCGCGTATGATGACAGATTAGAATAGCGTGGTCAATAGGTCAGAGCCGATGGAACGAAATTTTTTTTGCCCGACGGAGATGAAGGCGTGGTTTCGGGAAAAATGGAATACGCCAAGGTAAATAATATATTCTTTATTTTCATGCACTTATCTGTAATAAACCGCCTCTTCATCATAAGACAGTCGATGAGTATTTAAATTAATTATGGCCGTATAAAAAACGTTCAGGGCCAGCCTTGAACTCCAACGCGCACGATGATTGGCAAATGATTAATTAAAATCGGCACGAATTAGTAGTTATAGATTTTCAGGAAAATCATTTCGCAGCCAACAGCTAAAGCAGTTGTCTAAAAGCTCAAGTCTCCTAAAGGAGACTAAATTAACCATCTGAATACCTATAGTCCGCTTTAGCGGACTTTAGCTTTGAGCCTTGAAACTTTCGTGATCTGCGGAAGTGGAAGTGACTTCGTTGCTTTGCTGCACGCTATCAATTGATTTTAAGGCGACTGGCTTTTTTGGTAATTGGTAATTGGTAATTAGTAATTGGTAATTGGTAATTTGCTATTCATTATTTGCCATATCGTTCAAGAATCGCTATGAACTCCAACGTGTGCCAAGATTTATCGATGACTCAGGCACCGTGCCAAGATTTATCGATGACTCCAGCACACTGTGGTTCGGAAAGTCAATCCGATTTGGGGGCCATCAAACGGTTACGTCGGCAAAAGTTTCGCTCCGCGAAACTTTTGCCGACGTTGGAAGTTTTCAAATTAAAGTCTGGCCCTCAAACGCGTAATACCATGCACAAGGATTATATATAATAAGGGATTTAATTTGTTCATTCTCTTTCATTTCTTTCATTAGCGAAAAAATACTTTTTTATATACAATCCTTGTAGTTGCTGTTTGTGCCAAGATTTATCGATGACTCCAGCACCGTGTGGTTCGGAAAGTCAATCCGATTTGGGGGCCATCAAACGGTTACGTCGGCAAAAGTACAGCGAAGCGAAACTTTTGCCGACGTTGGAAGATTTCAAATTAAAGTCTGGCCCTCAAACGCGCAATACCATACAGTCGTCCAAACTTTAGTTTGGCAGGAGTCCAAAATTCGGCCGGAGTCCAAACTTTAGTTTGGCAGTCCTCCAAAGTTCGGCCGGAGTCCAAACTAACGTTTGGCAATCGCCCAAAGTTCGGCAGGAGTCCAAACTAACTAATGGCCGTGCCAAGATAAATCTTGAACTCCTGCCAAGATTTATCGATGACTCCGGCACCGTGCGGTTATTTTTTCAATCCGATTTGGGGGCCATCAAACGATTTGGCAAGTTTCAAATTAAAGTCTG
>QNER01000610.1 GCA_003646175.1 Candidatus Parabeggiatoa sp. nov. 1 | reverse complement strand
GTTTTTTGAAATCGGTCGTCAAAGTGGTCATTTGTTGGGGGCTTTTATTCATCGTACCATACGCGGTCAAGCGGCTGGCGGTGTTCGGTCATGGCATTACGATAAATTGGAGGATTACATACGAGATGGATTACGATTAAGTCGAGGTATGGGGCAAAAATGTGCTCTTGCTGGATTATGGTGGGGGGGCGGAAAAGGGGTTATTGCACAACATGAGGGAAAGGATTACTTTGTTCCTGAACTTCGTCAAGCTATTTATCAAGATTATGGTCATTTTTTGTCAGGATTAAGGGGATGTTACGTGACTGCGGGAGATGCGGGCACGACACCAGAAGATATGGCGCAGGTTTTTGCCACGACACGCCATACCACTTGTATTCCGCCACAATTTGGGGGTAGTGGTAATCCAAGCATTCTGACAGCGACTGGTGTGGTGGTTGCAATCGAAGCGGCCCTTGAATACTTAGGACATGGAACGCTTGAGGGTAAAACCATTGCGATGCAAGGTCTTGGTAATGTTTCTTATTATATGATAGCAGAATTGCTAAAACGTCAGGTAGCAAACATTATTGGTTCCGATATCAGTGTGGCTGCGATTGAAAAAATTAAGCATAAATATTCAACGGCTTCTCTTGATTTACGACTGGTAGAACCAAGCGATCATGCTATTTTGACAGAGGCTTGTGATGTACTTATTCCGAATGCGCTGGGAGGCACCCTAAATTCAAATACAATACCTACCATTCAAGCCAAAGCGGTTTGTGGCGCTGCCAACAATCAACTCGAAAACCCCAAAAAAGATGCCAAACGTTTTCGCAAAGAGACGCTTTATGTGCCCGATTTTTTGGCCAACCGTATGGGAATTGTGAACTGTGCTAACGAACAATATGGGATTGTCGAAAATGATCCCTTCATCACTGATCATCTCGGCCGACAAATGCCCACTGGTATTTATCAACGTTGCTTGGAAATATTCCAACGGGCCAAACAGTCTGGACGTACACCGGTAGAAGAAGCTGAACGGCTTGCTGATGAACTGACTCTTGAACCGCACCCGATATGGGGCAATCGTGGCCAATTTATTATAGATTTATTGGTACAATCTGGATGGGCTGAGTACAACGGATTGACGGATTTTTCGGATTATTAAGTACAACGGATTGACGGATTTTTCGGATTTTCTCGTTACAACGTTCCAGCGTTGGAACGCATACTGTGACGCTCCAGCATCACTTTCACTCCTATCGCTCCAAACCTTACCACCTAAATATAAGTACAACGAATTAACGAAATAAACGAATGAAAATTGAATGAAATTCAAATACTTGTTTTTTTCAGCGTTCTCCATGGTTTTCATTAACATTCAATAAAATTAATTAAAATAAATTCAAATAGTTAATTTCGTTTCAGCATTTTCAATTCGTTTTTTTCGTCAATTCGTTGTACTTATATTTAGGTGACAAGGAGTCCAAACTTTAGTTTGGCAATCAGTCCAAACTAAAGTTTGGACTCCGGAACAACGGATTAAAGGGCTACGCATAGCCAATCCCTTTTTTACCCCTGACAATAATCAGTAACTCACTGAATACTAATATAAAAATCGCTAACTAAGTGACAGCATATCAATGCGTTTATATGCTAATATATTGTACGCCATTTGAGTTTGGCAAATATTGAGTACAGCGGATACGCGAAAAAAACGGATAAACCCAACTATAATGCGTAACGACTATCCTTGTCTCAAGTGCCACTACCCTCTAAAGCGAAAGTTGATGCATTGCTTATGGCAATAGCAACTATTGGTGGCATGGACTCTCACTTGGAATTGTACACACATTGCCAATCCAGCACTTCGAGTCAAAATAGAGTCTGTTATTCGGGCCCTTGGCTATGAACCACCTGTGATATGTACACCACTGGAACTTTTGGAGGTTTGAAAATGGTCAAAAATGCGATTATCGAGGAAATTCAGAAAATTCGCCAAGAGTATGCCGAGCGATTCGGTAATGATCTGCACGCCATTTGTGAAGATGCTTTACAAAAACAAGGGTACAAAGGCCGTAGCAAAGTGCCGGCCAATCCTAAACCCGCGTTAAATCAACAGGTTGTTGGAAAATGAATCTCTTGATAAAATGTAGATAAGAATGGCTTAGCATTTTTTTAAGCTATTGAATTTATTAAGCTCATGAGCAACTGATTGAAGAGCGACGCATATAACAACCTTATGTAACCCATGAGGATTACTTGCCAAAAAAGTGAGTAACCCAGTATTGCATCCACTTGACTTTGATAATACCATTGAATAACATTGATTTTTTTATAACAGAACCATTTTCGAGGCTGCTTATAACTATGACCGCAACATTTACCGCAATGATTAAAAAAGAGGGCGATTGGTGGCTTGGTTGGGTTGAAGAAGTGCCGGGGGCCAATGGACAAGAGAAAACGAAAGAGGAATTAATGATGAGTCTTAGAGAAGCGGCAAAAGATATTTTGGAACTTCACCGCCAAGAAGCAAGAAAGAAAGCCGCCAGTGAATTTGAAGAAGTTCCTTTGTCGATATGAAAAAAAGCAAGTTAATTCGTCATTTAATCCGTCATAACTGTGAATTATTGAGAGAAGGCGGACGGCATTCTATTTGGAAAAATAAGGATTCAGGAACTATGACGGCAGTTCCAAGGCATCAGGAAATTAAAGATTTAATGGCACGTAAGATTTGTCAAGATCTGGATATTCCAAAACCATAGCACGTTGCACCTGAGATCATTCAGCATACTTTATAGCGGGTAAACTTGAACATGAGCCTTATGAACTTGGGACTTTGCTTAAAGATATAGGCATTGGTTCAGTTCTATTTAAATGACTTAAATATTACCCGCTCTTTTTGAGTCAAGGGGCTTTGCAACAATAACCCGCAACTCACGGAATACTAAGGATATTGAGTACAACGGAGTTGCTGCAAAAACGGATAAACCCAACAATAATGCGTGACGACTATCCGTTCATTTCGAGTATCCGTTGTACTTAACAGTCCGTACATTTCTTATTAACCGAGTTTCAGTTTCTCTTGCAATTTATTGGAGCCCAAAATGAAAACCATGAACAAAACAATCAACCATCTCATCGCAGTCCTCTTCATCACCCTCTCATTCCCCCTCTTAGCAGACACCGTCACCGAGCCCGTTCGCACCTTTAAAGGGCATACAGGTATAATTTGTATCGATGATTGTGTTGCCTTTAGCCAGGATGGCAGATTCATTCTGTCGGGGTCTTCTGATAATACGTTGAAACTCTGGGATGTGAGCAGCGGCCAGGAAATTCGCACCTTTACAGGGCATTCCTCTTATGTGGTATCTGTGACCATGTCTTCGGATGGGCGTTATGCTCTGTCGGGGTCTTTTGATAATACGCTGAAACTCTGGGATGTGAGCAGCGGCCAGGAAATTCGCACCTTTACAGGGCATTCCTCTTATGTGATATCCGTGGCCCTTTCTTCGGATGGGCGTTATGCTCTATCGGGGTCTGAGGATCGGACGCTGAAACTCTGGGATGTGAACAGCGGAAAAGAAATCCGCTCCTTTACAGGGCATTCCTCTTCTGTATATTCCGTCGGCTTTAGCCCGGATGGGCAAACCATTCTCTCGGGGTCTATGGATAATACCCTGAAACTCTGGGATGTGAACAGTGGACAGGAAGTGCGCACCTTTACAGGACATTCCTCTTCTGTGATGTCCGTCGCTTTCAGCCCAGATGGGCGTTATGTTCTCTCGGGGTCTCAAGATAAGACTCTGAAACTCTGGGATGTGAACAGCGGAGATGAACTGCGCTCCTTTACAGGGCATTTCTCTTATGTGTGGTCCGTCGCCTTTAGCCCGGATGGGCGTTACGTTCTCTCAGGGTCTGGAGATACTGGAGATAATACGCTGAGACTGTGGAATGTGAACAACGGAGAGGAAATCCGCTCCTTTACTGGGCATTCTGATTCTGTGACTTCTGCAGTCTTTAGCCCGGATGGGCGTTACGTTCTCTCGGGGTCTTCCGATAAGACGCTGAAACTCTGGAATGTGAACACAGGAGAAGAAATCCGCTCCTTTACTGGGCATTTCAATAGGGTAAGGTCCGTCGCCTTTAGCCCGGATGGGCTAACCATTCTCTCGGGATCTGACGATAGTACCCTGAAACTCTGGGATGTGAGCAGCGGCCAGGAAATTCGCACCTTTACAGGGCATTCCGGTTATGTGTTTTCCGTGACCATGTCTTCGGATGGGCGTTATGCTCTGTCGGGGTCTTATGATAAGACGCTGAAACTCTGGCCCATCGTTATCGTTGAGCCACCTCCTTCTACGGGCACCGGCAAGGTTGGTCAAGCCATCATCATCGCTTCAGGTGGTGCTGAGATAGGAAATACTTTATTTCGCTACAGCAACCAGTTCACCCAAAGAATGTATCGCATATTAAAGCAACGCGGCTTTGAAGATGGCGATATTCATTACATCAATCCGTGGCCACCTGATATCGATCTCGATGGTCATCCCGATGATGAACGTCACGATTACAAGCTCTTCGATCCAGATAAAGAGATAGCGGCCGCTTTTGCTCAAGCCGCCAATTTGCAAGCCGGCCAGCAATTTATCTTCTACCTTCATGGTCATGCGCGTCAAGATCATTTTAACGTGATGCCAAGTGTCGGTTATGAGCTTTCTGCCACTCGTTTAAGGGCTCTTTTAGCAACCATACCAGCCGGGGTTCAGCAGGTGATCATTCTTAATAGCTGCTATTCAGGTTCCTTTATGGATGAGCTTGCTGGCGTAGAAAACCGAGTTGTGGTGAGCAGTACGGATGATCGCACGCTTGCATGGAGTACGGAATATGTCAGCTTTGCAGATACCTTCTTAAAAAGCTTACGTCGCGCTCATAGTGTTGAAGAAGCTTTCTTGAACGGTCTTCACACCGTTTCCAAGGAGCCAAAATACTTTAGAGATCAGACCCCTTGGTTAGATGATGATAGAGATGGCATGTACACCAGCAATGATGGCCGCCTTGCCGCCAAGATCACGATTGGTGAAGAAGGTGTCCACGCGGCACCTGCACCCAGTATAACCCGTGTGCATGATCGAATGGTTTTAGGAGACAATGAAGCTGCTACAACATTATGGGTTAAGGTAACCCCTGCCCAAGATCAGATTCGCAAAGTTCAAGCGGCTATCATCAACCCTAATTTTGTGGCAAAGGATTATCAAGGTCAAGCAACCGACTTTACCCGTGAAGAAGTGGAATTGCTTTATAAT
>QNER01000609.1 GCA_003646175.1 Candidatus Parabeggiatoa sp. nov. 1 | reverse complement strand
TGGCACAAGAAGTCAAGCCTTACGTCGCTCCTAAAATTGACAGGGTTATGACAAGCTCTCCAATTTGAAACGGGGAAAACGAGAAAGCGAGGAAATGGGTTTTGGTATTCCCATTGATGAATGGCTGCGGGGGCCACTCCGGGACTGGGCAGAAGCCCTTTTAAACCCAGCGCGTTTGCAAGGCGAAGGTTTTTTTAATCACGCACCGATTCAAGAAAAGTGGCTTGAGCATCTATCTGGAAAGAGAAATTGGCACTATTATCTTTGGGATGTATTGATGTTTCAGGCGTGGTTAGAGCAAATTGTCTGAATCAGAATTGACAGAATTTTAGAATTGACAGAATAAAACCCAATCAAACCTTAACTTAATGGCTGACTGACTTATTTACAAATTCGAGAATTCATGTTGTTTTTATATGGCTATTAGCACCCATTTGTGGGCCATAAAACGATTTGAAAACTTTCAAACTAAATCATGGCCCACAAATAAACGCACGCAAAAGACGCAAGAGGCAACCAAATAAACTTACGCATGCAAGCTTGATGAATGGCTGCGGGGGCCACTCCGGGACTCAATGCCATATCGTAACGAATAACTGACTTATTTTATTAAAGTAGTACAACGGATACTCGAAATAAACGGATAAAAAAAGTAAAAAAATCATAAGGTAACAAAAATTATGAATTTCCCCAATCCGTTTCGGAAAGCGTATCCGTTGTACTTGGATAGCTTAACTTAATGGCATTGACTCCGGGACTGGGCAGAGGCCCTTTTAAACCCAGCGCGTTTGCAACGCGAAGGTTTTTTTAATCACGTACCGATTCAAGAAAAATGGCTTGAACATCAAACGGGAAAGAGAAATTGGCACTATTATCTTTGGGACGTATTGATGTTTCAAGCGTGGTTAGAGTACTAAAATTAATGCATGAACAGATACAATGACAATTTGAGATGATTATCACATTCAAATGCACGGAAACCGAAAAAATATTCGAGCGTCGTATTTCTAAGAAATTTCCTCGAAATCTTCAACAGAGAGCCAGAAAAAAGTTACTGATGTTAGATTCTGCAAACCATTTAGACGATCTGCGTATTCCACCGGCTAATCGGTTGGAAGCTTTAAAGGGCGACCGCAAAGGTCAACACAGTATCCGTATCAATGACCAATGGCGTATTTGTTTTGTATGGAAAGATGAAAATGCTTATGATGTTGAAATCGTAGACTACCATTAAAAATGAACGAGCAGGTATCTTTATGAGTACAAAAAAACTTGAGCCTATTCATCCCGGCCAAATTCTCTTCGAGGAATTTTTAGAGCCGATGGGAATTAGTCAACAACAATTGGCCGAAGATATAAGTATTTCTACACAATCTATCAATAATATTATACAAGGTAAACAGGTGATAACGGCTGATATAGCGTTACGTCTGGGGATATATTTCGGTATGTCGGCAAAATTCTGGCTAAACCTGCAAGGACATTATGACCTTGATGTTGCTCAAGAGACGCTGTCAAATCGAGTGGCACAAGAAGTCAAGCCTTACGTCGCTCCTAAAATTGACAGGGTTATGACAAGCTCTCCAATTTGAAACGGGGAAAACGAGAAAGCGAGGCAATGGGTTTTGCCACACCCATTGATAAGTGGTTGCGAGGGCGGCCGTTCCGGGACTGGGCAGAGAAACTTTTGAACACTGCGCGTTTGCAACAGGAAAGTTTTTTTAATCACGCACCGATTCAAGAAAAGTGGCTTGAGCATCTATCTGGAAAGAGAAATTGACAGTTATGAAGAAAATTTATGAAGAAAATACTGCTCATAGACAATAGATCACAATACTTTATTGGAAACAGGTATCATTTGGCTAAAGCATTAACGGCAAAAAGTCTTGATGTTCATGTGACGACTTTATCAGCCAACGAAGAGGATATCGACATCATCGAGAAAATAGGTATTACCTATCATCGCCTACCTTCTGGAAAAACGACATTAGGTGCATTAAAGAATGTATGGCATATTCATCGTTTGGTTCAGCAAATAAAACCTAATATTATTCATGCTTTTACATTAAGAGCGGGTGTTATTACCAGTTTAGCCACAAATTCAGGTTCAAAACAGCCACTGATCATTTCCATTACCGGGCTTGGTTATACGTTCACTTCTCATCAAAAAAAAGCAACATTGCTTCGGACATTTGTGAAACTTATACTTAGGCGATTTATGGTGAGTAGGGTAAATGTTTGGGTGTTCCAAAATACTGATGATATGGATTTCTTTGCAGCGGAAATTGGGGTATCAAGACAGACAAGTATTTTTATTCCAGGTTCAGGGGTAGATACAAATCAATTTTCGTATGAACCTGAACCCTTGAATACAGCAACTGTTGTGTTCATTGGCAGACTGCTTCGAGATAAAGGTGTCGGTGAGTATATTGAAGCCGCTCAGCATATTAATCAAAAGGCTCACCGTGCCATGTTTATCTTAGTCGGCGATATAGATCCAGATAATCCTTCAAGCTTTTCGGCTCGTGATATTAACGGATGGGTAAACGCAGGTATCATCAAGCATATAGGTTATCAAAAAAACATCGCGCAGATCATACACAAAGCAAACATTATTTGTCTCCCGTCATACCGGGAGGGTCTGCCGAAAATACTCCTTGAAGCAGGAGCAACCGGGCGTGCCGTTGTCGCCACGGACGTGCCTGGTTGTCGAGAGGTCGTTGAAAATGGTGTAAACGGATTGTTGGTGCCACGAGGTGACAGTGCTTCACTTTCACAAGCCATTCTTAAACTATTGGAAAAACCCGAGCTACGGTTAAAAATGGGAAAAGCGGGCAGAAAACGTGTAGAAAGTCAATTTTCGGTTGGTTCTATTGTTGAACAGTTTATGTTAGTTTATCAAGAAAGAACAAGGTTAATAAAATGAAACGAGTGCTAGTGACTGGTTGCAATGGGTATATTGGAAATAACTTAGTACCCAAATTGAGGAAACAAAGATTATACTTGGTCGGCATAGATCGGCAAGAAAAAAATCAAGTGGATATCGATCAATTTTTCTTGGGCGATCTGAATGACGAGAGCATTACCAAACGAGCATTAAAGGATGTTGATATGGTCATCCACCTCGCGGCTGCTAAAGATGACTGGGGCCAAAGCGAGCGCGAATATTATAGAGATAATTTAGATGCGACAAGAACGTTGATTAGGCTTGGGAAAGAACAAGATATTAAGGAATGGGTGTTTTACAGCACCGTATCCGTGATGGGCTCTAGTAAAAAGGCATTGGATGAATCTGCGACTTTTAATCCTATGATCGCTTATGGTCATTCTAAAGCTGAAGCCGAAAAGTTGTTTGTTTCCTATTCTAAAGCCGTGCCAGATGCGAAGGTATTAACGATTCGCCCATCAGTCGTTTATGGACCAAATAATCCTGATAATACAAATGTTTATAGATTGCTCGATGCCATTTACCATCGGCGATTCATTATGATTGGGAGAGGAAAAGTCATTAAGACCACTTCCTACATTGAGAATATGGTAGAGGCGACAATCTATTTGATAGAGCGGATGAAGGAAGGTCTTGAGGTCTATATTTATGTGGATGAACCCCCATTAGAAACTGGGGAACTCGTTCAACAGATTTATAGTCTTTTGGGAAGAAAACCAGCACTGCCATCTATTCCATTGTGGGTGGCAGCTCCCTTGGCACTGATCGCTGATGCTGTTGCGGCTCTAACAAAGAGAGATATACCTATCACATCGGCACGAATAAGCAAATTTTGTAGAACAACAAATTTCGATGGCACAAAAATCAGAAAAGCAGGTTTCATTCAACCATTTTCAAATGAGGAAGCCCTTGAAAAAACCATCAATTGGTACTTGATGACAGATGAAAGAGGATAGTTATCGTAGGGTGGGCAAACCGGCACGATATTTTGGGCTTTGATACTTTGCCCACCATGCCATATTTCAGTTAGTTTTGGTGTGGGGTGTTAAATTTGAGCCTTTTTTGCACTTTTTTTCACCCTATTTACAGTTTTGTCATTTCGACGTGAGGAGAAATCTTAAAACGTCGAGCCTCTTGCAAAACTCTTGGGCATAAACGAAAAATCAATAACTTATTTGCCATTATGTATTCGTAAGTTATTGATTTATAGTTGAACGTCGGGGTTTTGCAAGTCCCTCCGTCACCAGATTTCTCTTCACGTCGAAATGACAGACAGTTTAAAATGAGCCGTCGAGTGAAAAAATTTGAGCATTTGACGGCAAATTTAACACCCCACCGTTGCCTACCCGACAAAAAAGTGATTTATGGTAAAAGGAGTGAACTATGAGCGAATTATTTGAGGATGAGGTGTCGGATATGGGTTCGGTGAACCACAGTTTAACGCAAGCTAAAATAACCGGCTTACTTGTTAATGATGAGAGATTCTCTGTTATGACAGAATTGAGCTTGGATATTAGCCAGTATGATTTTAGCCAGCATGGTATCAAGGCTAAAGATGAGGTAAAACCTGATATTTGTGCGTATCCAAGTGAAGTGGGACTTCTGGAATCTGATAGGGTGAAGATGACAGAGATGCCTTTGCTGGCGGTAGAAATTCTTTCTCCAAGCCAAGGGACTAAAGAATTAAAAGATAAGATTCATGCCTATTTTGACTTGGGTGTGAAATCATGCTGGTTAGTTATTCCTGATGTTCAATTAATAAGCGTTTATACTAAGCCTGGGCAATTCAAGAATTTTGATGTACAGCATGACACCGAGGTAATTGATGAAGTAATGGATATACACTTACCTATTGCCAAAATATTTGGAAAGCGTTCTAATGAGGTCAACACCCTAGGTTAATGCTGGTACAGGAGGGCGGAAGTTTCCGTACCACATCAGCTTAAGTTCCCTGAAGGGCACTGCAAGAGAAGGGAGTTAGTAGGCTTTAGCCTACTTGAGCTTTTAGACAACTGCTTTAGCTGTTGGCTAAGGTGGTATTCATATTTCCGCTTTACTGCACTAGGTTAATGCCGTTTTAAACGCGGCGATTCTAGTTATTTTTACATGGCGTGATGAGACTTGAACAAACGTCAACAACTTTTAAAAGGAGAACAACTTTGAGAATATTAATTACAGGCGGAGCAGGATTTATCGGCTCGCATTTGGCAGAAGCGTGTCTGGAGCGCGGTGACGAAGTCTATATTATTGATGATTTGTCTACCGGAACGCTCGATAATCTCGAACACCTGAAAGCCAATAGTGCTTATCATGAAAAACTCTTTGTGACGGTTGATACCGTGTTAAATA
>QNER01000608.1 GCA_003646175.1 Candidatus Parabeggiatoa sp. nov. 1 | reverse complement strand
TCCCTTGTGGTTGCCCTCACTTAATGGCATTGCCCTGGCTCTTGGGGCGTTGCCCCAGGCTTTAATAATACATACCGAAGGGGCTAATAGAGGTTCTTAAGGCGATAAATCGCCTACTACAAACAGCTCAAATAGAGCGATTGAGACTTATAATAATTGTCCCAGTATCTGACGGTGTTGCACCAATGTAGGTGGTTTATTTTAGCAAAACGGCTCACTGGAGTCGCCCTCAAAAACTTGATCATAGAGGAGTATTAAGCAATTTAGCAATTTTCAGATAAAATTTCACAAAACAGTGTCATTAGGACGATTAAAATTCGTCCATAAGCCCCACCCAAATAAAGAAGCATTACGATACCGTGTGATAGCGGCCCGTGAATTTCTGAAAGAAGCTGGAATTAAACCATGAACACAATGACTTTCAAAGGCTATAGAGCCAATATCGAATACGATGCTTTTGACCGTTGTCGGTCGGTTGTCTGACATTGATGATATAATTGTGTTTCACGGCTCGACTGTGGACGAGCTTGAAACCGCTTTTCACGAATCAGTTAACCATTATATTGAAGTCAGCGAACGTATTAATCAGCAAGCATCAAAGCCGTTTTCCGGTCAGATCATACTACAAATTCCGCCGGAAATTCACTCTGCCATTGCTACTGCCGCTGAAGTCAGTGGCAAAAGCATTAATCAGTGGGTTTCTGAGGTATTGGGCAAAGCGGTTCATTGCGGAAATGCGTTTTGACGCCAGATAACGCGACAGCCCCGGCGCGACATTTGGTCGGGGCTTTCCAAAGCCCTTAATAACTGCACAACTCAACGATTATGTTCAAATTTTTTAAAAAGCGTGTTAAAAAAGTTGAAACGGCGACAACACCAAACTCGTCCGTTTCGGAAAAATCGCTCCAAACGATTGCCTTTCCTTATGGCAATTCTGCCCAGTTAATCACCATCACGCCGGATGCGAATCCAAAAAAGGTGTTAGAAAAATTATCGTTCACCCCGCCGAGTGCTTTGATTATGATTTCCGGTGACACAGAGGGGCTGGACAAGCAGATGCAGCATCGGTTGACACAGTTATTCAGTCGTGGTGTTGCCCGTGTGGCGGCCGATACGGATGCTATGTTGATGGATAATGGGAAAGCGGCTGGCCTTGCGGCACTGATTGGGCAAGGTGTCACGGATCGCGGACGCAAATCGCCGCTTGTCGGAGTCGCGCCCGTCACGCAAGTCACTTATCCCGGCCAATCGGAAACGCCTACCGCGTCAGACACCCTACCTTTAGAGCCTAATCATAGCCATTTTGTGTTAGTAGAGACCCAAGAAAGTGGTCGGGAAATCGAGGTGATGTACAGTTTAGCCGCCGCGTTGGTAACTGATAAGCAGGCCCTGACGATATTGATTAATGGTGGTGAACAATCGCGTGCTGAAATTCTACGCAGTGTGCGTTTAGGTTGGCCTATTCTGGTTTTTTCGGGTACTGGCCAATTGGCCGATGAAATTGCGAGTTTACACCAAAACCCGCCAGATTTTATTGCCGATCCCGCGTTAGCGGAAATTATTGCCGATGGCCATATTCTTGTCTTTCCCATTGAGGGCCAGGTTGAAGAGTTAGAGCGAGTGATTCAGCGGCAATTCCGCGGTGATGGCCTACTGAAACTGGCATGGGAACAGTTTGCCGTGTATGACCAAAATGCAAATCGGCAGCAGAAGACTTTTCAACGTCTTCAATTCGCTATTATCGTTATGGGAGTATTAGGCACGTTATTGGCCTTATTCCAAGCCAGTTTAGACTTGGAAATTCGACAGTCCAAACAAATTTTCGACCTACAAGAACTGGTGAAACAACAATCTTGTGAACCCGCGCTGGGAAAGCTGGATGAAATTAAAAATAGCAGTAGTTGGTTCGCTCTTTTTTTTGCAAGCCATAGTAAGTACTTGAAGCCTTTCACTTGGCTGGTGGAGTTTTTGCAATATGTGATTGTGGCAATACCCGTTCTGGTGACGGTTTTGATAGCGGTTGCGAGCCGTTTTAATGCCGGTCAAAAATGGATTTTGTTACGGAGCAATGCTGAGACGCTCAAAAGTGAAATATTCCGTTATCGGGCACAGGCCAATGTTTATAATGCTGAGCAGAGTGTGGAGACGAGCATAGAATCCAAACTGGCAGAGAATATGCATGCTATCAGTCAGTATTTGATACAAACGGATGTTAATATGTCGGCCCTTAAACCTTATAAAGGCCCACTTCCGCCGCGCTATGGCACGGCCGAAAATGATGAGGGGTTCAGTGTGCTGTCTCCGGAACGTTATCTTAACACTCGTCTTGAAGACCAACTGAATTATTATGTGAAAAAAACCCTTCAATTGGAACGGCAGTGGTCTCGGTGGCAATGGGCTATTTATCTGCTTGGGGGTACCGGAACCTTGCTCGCGGCCCGTGGCCAAGAACTGTGGATTGCGCTGACAACCGGTATGGTGGCCGCGATTACCAATTATTTGGCCTATCAACAGGTGCAGGAGCGTTTAACCAAATACAATCAAACGGCAACCCGTTTAGCTCATATTCGCAATTGGTGGACAGCTTTATCGGCTGCCGAACAGGCCAAACAAGCCAATATTGATAAGTTGGTGGTTGATACGGAGGAAGTCTTGGAGGATGAATTTAAGAGCTGGATGCTGCAAATGGAAGAAACCATGAGTACTCTGAAAGATGAGCAAGCGAAAGCGGCTGAAAAGGCTCAGGCTAAAGCGGACATCAAACAGGATATGGTAAAACCGGTTGCCGGGCTGCCAAATGAGGAATCTCTCAAAGAGCAATTTATCAAACAAGAGTCGTTGGATAAAAATACGGACTCCAAAACGTAGGGGCAATCCCACGCGCAAGGAGGGCAACCATACCTTGTGGTTGCCCATTCGGCTCAATTGAGTTAACGCTGCTGTTTAAGCCATTCCTCGGTAAACGGATTTGTTTCGTTTTGTAGTGCCTCTATCCACCCTTGCACTTCTGATTGGTACGCTTCATCATCATAATTTTCAAGAACAATTTTAAAATCCTCAATCGCGCCTGACGTCTCGCCCGTCAGTGCCCTAGCCAGTCCTCGGCTGCTATGATAAAACCAATTTTCAGGCTCAAGTTCTATCGACTTATCACAGGCAAACATCACCTGTTCGGCTTGTTCATACAGACTACCGTACCAGCAAAGGGTATTCCACTGCCAACCATCTATTTCCAAGTCAGGTACCTTATGTTGGGCCTCGTTATAGGCTGCAATGGCCCCAGTTATGTCACCTTGCCAGGCTAAATTTTGTCCCTGTTCTACCTTTCCTTTAGCCGCCAACAGTTGGGCTTTGGTTTCTGGGTCAAAATCTAAGCTGGCATCCCATTTCAAGGCCTCTTCAAACTTGGCTATCGCTTCTTCAATTTTTCCCTGTCTGGCTAGTTGTTCTCCTTCTCTCTCCAGACTTGGAACGGCGAGTTTGAAGGCTTTGAGTTTCGGGTCAAAATCTAAGCTGGCATCCCATTTCAAGGCCTCTTGAAACCAGGCTATCGCTTCCTCAAGCTTTCCGTCAACGGCTAATTTTTGTCCGGTTACTACCATGATGGGAACGGCAATTTTGCGGGCTTTTCTTTTTGGGTCAAATTCTAAGTCGGCATCTAGCTGTTTGGCTTGTTCAAATAGGGCTATCGCGTCAAGTTGTAGCGCTCTGGCTAATTGTTCTCCTTTTGCTATCAGCCCTTTAACAAGGAACTCTTGGGCTTTGATTTCTGGGTAAAATTTTCGGTTGGGAACCAACTTTAATGCCTCGTTAAACTTGGTGATGGCTTCGTCCGTCTTTCCCGCTTGGGCTAATTCTTCTCCCTCTTTCACCCGTTCTTGAGCCAAAATATGGTCAGCGTTTTTGGAAGATTCTTCGTCAAAATTGACATAGGAACCCAGTGCCAAGGCTTCTTCAAATTTGGCGATGGCGTCAGCAATCTTCTCTTGTCGGGCTAATTCTTCTCCCGCTTTTACCAGTTCTTGGGCCCAAATCTGTTCGGCTTTGGTTTTGGGATCATCATCAATTGAGTTGGAATCCAGTTTCAATGCCTTTTCAAACTTGGCTATCGCTTCGTCAAGCTGTCCATTTCGGGCTAATTCTTTGGCGTCTTTGACTAAATAGATAGCCGCAATCTGTTGGGCTTTTTGTTCTGGGTAGAAATCTAAGCGGGAATCCAGTGTCATGGCCTCTTTAAATTGGGCTATCGCTTGGTCAATCTGTCCCTCTCTGGCAAATTCTTGCCCTTTTGCTATCAGCCCTTGAGCGGAAAACTGGTTCGCTTTGGTTTGGGGATCAAAATCTAAGCGGGGATCCAGTTCCTTTGCCTCTTTAAGCTTGGCACTCGCCTTGGCTATCGCGTCGTCCGTTTGTTCCTGTCGGGCTAATTCTTCAGCTTCTGTCACCAGCACGTCAGCCCAAAGCCGATTCGCGTTGGTTTTGGGGTTAAAATCTAGGCTGGAATCCCGTTTCTTGGCCGTTTCAAACTGGGCTATCGCGGCGTCAATCTGTCCTTGTTGGGCTAATTGTTCGGCCTGTTTGACTAGTTGTTGGGCCCATAACCGATTCGCTTGGGTTTTTGGATCAAATTCTAAGCGGGAATCCTGTTGTTTGGCTTCTTCAAACTGGGCGATTGCCTCGTTAATCTGGCCAGCTTTGGCGAATTGGTTGCCGTTAGCTATCAGCCCTTTTATAAAAAACCGCTTGGCTTCGGTTTCCGCGTTCTGAAAATCTAAGCTGATATCCAAAGCCAACGCGTCTTCAAACTGGGCTATCGCTTCGTCAACCTTTCCCTCTTCGGCTAATTCTATTCCATTTTTGACCCGCCCTGTCACAAAAAACCGCTGGGCTTCGAGTTGGGGGTTAAAGTAGACTTGTTCAGGATCGCGTTCCAAGGCTTGTTCAAACTGAGCAACGGCTTGTTCAATTTCGCCGTCTGTTGCGGATTCTCGACCGGCTTCTATCAACTTTAGGGCACCCAGTGTATCGGTCGGTAAGTCTGGACAGGTTTTCTGATGGGGTTCATCACCGAGGTATTTTTGCCATTCATCTTGGCTGAGGTTGCGATTAGCTATCTGACAGGCCTTGTTCTGCCAAGAGTTGGGGTCAATATCCCAGAAGATCACACCGTTCTGGCTGCCACTAACCAGCAGCTTGCCATTGGGGCTGAAGGCCACGCTCTGAATCCAACCGTCATGCCCGGTCAACGGTTGGCCGAATGGCGCTTGCGTCTCGACGTCCCACAGCCTCACGGTTC
>QNER01000607.1 GCA_003646175.1 Candidatus Parabeggiatoa sp. nov. 1 | reverse complement strand
CTTGAGGCCGTTTTCGGTGCGTACCAAGGTAACTATTAACGAAAAAAAAGGTGGGTTTCGCGTCCGCGAAACCCACCCGACTATTTAACCCATACTATATTATTCACTCCTCTGATGCTCTTTACTCATCATCGTTATAGCAAGAGGCAGACACGACTATTTCGTTTTCACACCACACTAGCAAGTCTACTGAATCAAACTCAACGGGTACCTGTGGGCTCTCATTGAGATCTATGATATCACCATACTTATCTGGGCTAAGTTCCAATAAGTCACAAACCTCTTTTAGAGCCTTATTGTTAGGTTTGATAACTATCAATTTTATTTATCCTTTTCATCAAAGGCATTAAATCTTTTTTGCCTGCCATCATTTTCTCCGCCAACAGCAACGACTGGAGTGGGGCCCGATGATGAGGTTTCATAGGGCAAGCCGATACTAGCTCCATTAGAACTCCAATACATAATAATTTCCTTCCAAGACGACAGCTTATCGTGATTGCCAAGCTTCATTTCCTTTTCGATAATTTCCTGATACGCGGGAATAAGTTCATCATCATAAGACCGATCATCATAATCAATTGTCACATTGTGCAATCCCAAATCCCAACTCAACTCATGAAGAAGATAATGCCTTAAATTCCAACCATACAAAATGATATCAGAACCCCATACTGATAATATGGGGTTTCCAGACACCGTAGGCTCAGCAATAATAAATCTATGCCCAGTGATTGGTATCAGCGAGGGGGTTTTATCAAACCATTGTTGGAATTTGCGACGGCGCACTGAAGCTTCTGTTGGCCGTTTCCCCCATGAATGAAGCCAAACGCTATTAGCGCCCTCGATATCATCAAGTATTGTACGAAAAGGCCAACTAAAGCGAGATTCAAGTTCAGTTGTATCTGTTTTCCAATTATAGAAAAATGGCCTTTCATAAGTTATGACTTCATCTGTCTCCCAATCTGTTTCTTCAATAACTTCTTTGCGATCAATTGTATGGAGAATTTCCAAGAATAGTTGAAAATCAGGTGGGAATTTTACCTGCCACTTTTTTTCAATTTCGTTAATTTCATGAAGAGTTAGGCCCCCGGTCCATCTCGCCCCCCAGAAAGACTCATGTCTGTCCCAGCCACATGCGTCTTCGTTTGTTTGTGGGCCCTCAGCCCACCGTTCTTCAGTTCTATTCTTAATCCAAAACAAAAAATCTTTGATATCTGTAGGTATATACAAATTGACTCTCCCCTAGATATTGCCAAGATTTAAAAACATGAACCCCGAAACATCAGAGTAGTGGTATTTTATCCACAAACTTGAGTTCACTTTTATTCCGATTTTAGTACTGCAAATGCTTCCATCCTTTTTTAAAGAGTTTGCACCAGAAGTTTCTTAACGAGAGCACTTGATGAGTAGGAACCTTATCAAGTGCTTCTAAAACCAGTTCGTTGCAGGGCCAGGGCCAACCTAGGATGTTTGCTTTGAGCTTGTTATCACACTATTTTTTGACGTTAATTTTGTATCATTCCTACCGCCGTTAAAATTTAACACTTTTATGGATTCCCGCTTGCGCGGGAATGACACAAAACATTTCGGAAAATACGCTTCAAAAAAATATCAAAATCAACACCCTAAGGCGAACCTAGCATTGCAACAATTCCCAAATAATAAACTGGTAAAACCAATTTATGACGGTGCCAAATATTTCATCAATCTATAAAAGGATGAATTTTCTCCCAGTGGTTATCGGACCATCCCCACTTACCGTCCTTTTCTATAATCCGAGTCCCATCTGGTCCCTTCCACTCGTAACCATCTTTCCATCCCTGGTACGTTCTTCCTTCCCATTGTTTTTGACTTCCATCATCATTCAAACGGGGAGTACCTTGACCATTTCTGATTTTTTCCTTCTCTTGTTGATATTTTTTGGGAGTATTATTCGCTCCAGGACCACAATTGCTTCCTTTCTTCTTCTTACCTTTACCATTATGCACCAACACCCCATCCCCACCCACAAAGTAGTTATGAGTATTGGCAACCGTCAGATTGTACACCTTTTCAACGCGCACGCTGGTATCGACTTCCTTAACCACCACCGTCGTCCCATTGTGCAACAGCAACGCTTGCCCAACTTTCAGACTATTAGCGGGATTCCAACCTTTACCCTTGATATAAAAAGGGTGTTCGGCCGTCGTTTCAATGGACTCACCCGAATCAAGCGTTATCTTGATGATTTGATACCGCTGTTCACCTTGAATCACAGCCATCACCGGTTGGTAAGTACTGAACCACAAATAAACAGGTATTTTAATTTCGTTCACCCCTTTGATAAAGGGCTTTGTGGGGATTTAAAAAACCTGAAAATTTATGCTTCGGTACTTAACTCGTGGTTTCGGTTCTCTCATCATACGACAGGACTTTGTCCCCCACTTTAACCTCAGAAATGGACTTGAGGCCGTTTTCGGTGTCCCAAGGTAACTATTAACGAAAAAAAAGGTGGTTTTCACAAAAGCGAAAACCACCCTACGTTTACTAGACTTGTTTATATTTTTCTATGGTTGAAAGCAGTTTTTGAACAGTTTCTTTATGTTCTTGATAATCTTTATGAGAGAAAAGTTCTTGTAGAATATCTTGGTAATCTTCCATAATGATATCTTTGGTTTTCTCGTCATTCCAATCGGCAACTGACAGAAATCTCCTGATTTCTTCCAAAGCCTCCTTTTCTTTACCTAAATCCCATTGGGCATGAAATAACGTTCTTGAGGCAATAGCATAATTAGGTTTGATGGTAACTGCCTTTTGGAACATGTCTGCTGCTTCTTGGTAACGTTCTAAGTCATCATATATATCACCTAGGAACAGGTACGGCAGCCAATAATCAGGGTATTTGGAAGCAATATTTTGCAATATTTGTTCAGCTTTCATAAGCTGACCTGAGTCACGCAATTCAACCGCTCTGCGCAGGTCTTTCTTTATCTTTGTTCTTATCAGTTCGGAAACCATCAAAGTTCTCATATAATGGCACTGTAGGCGACTATCTGTTAAAGTAGGTACACATAAATCTTTATAACATTTTTGTCTTCAAGAGAAATCCGAGCCCCTAATTAGTGGGGAAATTATTTTTTTAAGTCAGTTAAAAATGTTATAAAACTTTTGCTGATCTACATACTAAACTTAATCGACTTCATCAAGTTAAACTAATATAACAAAGAACTTTAAAAACTTTCCCCAAATTACCGCTTTTTTCCATGATTTTGGGGAAAGTTAAATTGTTATCGAGCCTAATGAGTGTTTGAACGAAAAGTGGTTTCGTCCAGGAAGCAGGATTTCCCGAAACTTGGCAATAATAAGTGTTTCGGGAATTCTGGAGTTAGAACGACATATCAAAATGGTTTGTTGACCATGCACTCATTAAAAATAATCAAAATCAATAATCAAAATCATCCAAATAATTTTTTGGATCGATATTTTTGGTATCGTTCTTCGTCCTTTGTTTGGACTTCTTCCTACTATGGATGGGAGCCTTACCCGTTTTTAGACCTTCTTCGTTTTCCCCAACAGGAAGTTTGTCTCGCGCCTTTGTAATCCCGTCTTCTTGGTCTATACTACTTTGTGGTTCACCTTGCCGTTTACGCCTTTTAGGTTTTGGCATCTTTTTGGTTTTGCCGCAATTATGCACCAACACCCCATCCCCACCCACAAAGTAGTTATGAGTATTGGCAACCGTCAGATTGTACACCCGTTCAAGGCGCACACTGGTATCGACTTCCTTAACCACCACCGTCGTACCATTATGCAACTGCAACGCTTGCCCAACCTTCAGACTATTAGCGGGATTCCAACCTTTACCCTTGATATAAAAAGGGTGTTCGGCCGTCGTTTCAATGGACTCACCCGAGTCCAGCGTGATCTTGATGATTTGATACCGCTGCTCACCCTGAATCACGGCCATTACCGGTTGGTAACTCGTGGTTTCGGTTCTCTCATCATACGACAGCACTTTGTCGCCCACCTTAATCTCAGAAATAGGCTTGAGGCCGTTTTCGGTGGGTACCAAGGTAACTCTTAACGAAAAAAAAGGTGGGTTTCGCGTCCGCGAAACCCACCCAACTATTTAACCCATGCTATGTTACTCGCTCCTCTGATACTCTTTACTCATCATCGTTATAGCAAGAGACAGACACAACTATTTCGTCTTCGCACCACACTAGCAAGTCTACTGAATCAAACTCAACAGGTACCTGTGGGCTCTCATTGATGTATATGATATCACCATACTTATCTGGGCTAAGTTCCAATAAGTCACAAACTTCTTTTAGGGTTTTCCCAATAAAGTTGACTCCCTGGTAGTAAAAATCCTGGTGACATGTCACGAAAACGATTTTGTTATTCTCACAATAAATTTTGGCATGCTCATACCCTGTGACTTCATAGGTATCCCATCCAGTAACACATTCACTGCCTCTTGAAACTAATTTCAATTGATACAAATCTTTATATTGAAAAATGGTTTCACCAAAACAAAATGGTCCAATAGAAATAAGTGGTACCCAAACCCAAGCAATGTTCATTTTAAACCTGTTTATCAATTCCTATCGTGATCAAAATGATGTTGAAGGTGAATATTCTTACACTTCCCTTTTTCAAATGAGAGAATCCATTCCACTCTAATCCTTCAACATCTTACTTCCCACAACACTGTTTATCAATTATCCTTTAGCATTCTGAGAATGCTGTTCACCCGAACGGCGTTTTGCCATAGCCTCTTTGATATTATTAATTTTTCCCTTGAGTTTCTTTTTCTCACTTCCAGTAGCCGTTTCCAACTGTTTCTCAAGTTCTTCAAGGCGTTTCAAATCAGATGGAAGATCTTCAGCCTTTCCATGCTGGGCATTTTTCCCACCCCCTTTCTTCTTACACTTGTCTGCATTATGCACCAACACCCCATCCCCACCCACAAAGTAGTTATGGGTATTGGCAACCGTCAGATTGTACACCTTTTCAAAGCGCACGCTGGTATCGACTTCTTTAACAACCACCGTCGTACCATTGTGCAACTGCAACGCTTGCCCAACTTTCAGGCTGTTAGCAGGATTCCAGCCCTTGCCCTTGATATAAAAAGGGTATTCGGCCGTGGCTTCGATGGACTCACCTGAATCCAGCGTGATCTTGATGATTTGATACCGCTGCTCGCCTTGAATCACAGCCATTACCGGTTGGTAGCTCGTGGTTTCGGTTCTCTCATCATACGACAGCACTTTGTCACCCACCTTAACCTCAGAAATGGGCTTGAGGCCGTTTTCGGTG
>QNER01000606.1 GCA_003646175.1 Candidatus Parabeggiatoa sp. nov. 1 | reverse complement strand
TGATGAATGATGAATGGTGAATGGTGAATGGTGAATGACTTATTAAGAACCGTCTGATGAATGATGAATGGTGAATGGTGAATGGTGAATGACTTATTAAGAACCGTCGATTTGACACTCGAAATTGAACCTCTCATATTTCAGATAAATCCCTTCAAATTGATTGGATTTGAACTCAAAGAATTAGGGATATTTTTTAATGGCACGCACGATAGCTGATACACATCATTTTTATTGTCTTTTCGAGGTTCAAGTTTTTGCGCGCAAAAACTTGAACCTCGAAATCAGAATTGAAAGGCATTTAAGAATTTTCAGAATTATCATTATAATTATGAGTGCGGGGTACTATTCTGTTAATTCTAAAATTCTGTTTTCTAGGCTAAAGTTTTTTGCGCACAAAAAACTTTAGCCTAGAATTCTGCAATAAAATGTCTATCGTGCGTGCCATTAGGGAGATTTTTCGCCCAAATGTTTTTCTAAAAAACGATAAAATCATTCACCATTCATCATTCACCATTCATCATTCACCATTCACCATTTACCATTCACCATTCACCATTCATCATTCACCATTCATCATTCACCATTCACCATTTACCATTCACCATTCACCATTCATCATTCACCATTCACCATTCATCATTCACCATTCATCATTCATCATTCACCATTCATCATTCATCATTCATCATTCACCATTCATCATTCATCATTCACCATTCATCATTCACCATTCCCCAACCAGCCGAATTTTTCCAGCCATATCAAGTTCACTCCCCCGAATTTGTAGATTATTTTAGTTTGGAACAATCGGGGGCTTGGTATGATAGTTTTGGTCAACAGTTAACGCAATGGTTTCTACAGAAATAATCAAAAAAATGAGGCCTCCTAAATAATATGAAAAGAACCACCAACGATGAACCCAATTTTTTATCGGTTGAAGAAGCGTTGTATAGAATTGAACAAGATTTACAACCGATACGCGGTGAAGAGCAGTTAGCAATCCGTAGCGCATTAGGCAGCGTCTTGGCTGAAGATGTACGCTCACAAATTAATGTGCCACCGCATGACAATTCAGCAATGGATGGTTATGCGGTGCGCGGGGCCGATTTACCGGCAGAGGACAAGAGCCAATTTCCAGTAGTCGGTACTTCATTAGCGGGACAGCCCTACCCGGAAACGATTCAAGCCGGACAATGCGCTAGGATATTTACCGGTGCGGTGATGCCCGCTGGCACCGATACTGTGATTATGCAAGAACAGGTTGACAGGCAAGGCGATGCGATTACTATCGGTGCCGGGCATCACAAGGGTGAACATGTTCGCCCAATTGGTGAAGATATGGCTATTGGTCAAACGGTGTTAACAGCCGGCAAACGCTTATTGCCGGCCGATATTGGTTTACTGGCTTCGTTGGGGATTCCCGAAGTCAAAGTGAAACGTCGTCTACGTGTCGCCTTTTTTTCCACTGGCGATGAATTACGCGCTGTCGGTGAAATGTTAGAGCCTGGCCAAATTTATGACAGTAATCGTTATACCTTACATGGTATGCTGACTCGTTTAGGGATTGACTTTATTGATATGGGCGTTGTGCGTGATACACCTGAAGCCGTCGAAAACGCTTTTTTGTCAGCGGCCAGTGGCAATGATGTTATTGTGACATCGGGCGGTGTATCGGTGGGGGATGCGGATTATGTGACTGATACTTTACGTCGTCTGGGTCAAGTGAATTTCTGGAAAGTCGCGATGAAACCGGGGAAACCGTTGACGTTTGGTAAAATTCAACAGGCGGTGTTTTTTGGCTTGCCGGGCAATCCGGTTTCTGCGATGGTGACGTTCTATCAATTTGTCCAACCGGCTTTGCGACGTATGATGGGGCAAGATAGAGTGATCCAACCCGATTTACCGTTCCCTGTATTTCGGCTTTGAAAAAAAGCCCCGGCCGTTTAGAATTTCAACGGGGTATTCTCGAAACCGATGAACAAGGTCGTTTGGTGGTAAGTTCTACTGGTCAACAAGGATCAGGTATTCTCCGTTCAATGAGTCAGGCGAATTGTTTTATCATTTTGCCAACAGGGTGTGGGAATGTGGCGGCCGGTAGCGAGGTGCTGGTGGAACCGTTTGAAGGGTTAGTTTAATTTTAAAACCATAACTACAGGGATTGTTTATAATAAAGGATTTTAAAACCATAACTACAGGGATTGTTTATAATAAAGGATTAGTACAAAATGATGTTTGGATTTAATGGCACACACATAAATTATCAAGTTTTGGAGTTCATTTTCCTATTGTGTGTCTCATTAGAAGAAAGGATTTTAAAACCATAACTACAAGGATTGTTTATAATAAAGGATTTTAAAACCATAACGACAGGGATTGTTTGTAATAAAGGATTAGTACAAAATTATGTTTGGATTTAATGGCACACACGATAAATTCTCAAGTAGTTCATTTTGTGTGTCTCATTAGAATTTGCTCTATAAACCCAGAATATGGCACAATCCAATCCTTTATTATAAACAATCCTTGTAGTTATCGGTTTTAATCCGTTGTTATATACAATCCTTGTAGTTATCGGTTTTAATCCGTTGTTATATACAATCCTTGTAGTTATCGGTTTTAATCCGCATCGATTAAACAATCCCTGTAGTTATGCCTTAATGCAATTTTTGTAGTTAATTGAGAGGTACATAATGAGCCGTTTACAAACCTTAGCAAAACAATCAAGCGCCTCAGTTGAACGTGTGGTCACATTAGATGGTATAAGTTGGGAACGTTTCAACAAAATCGAAGCCGATTTTGATGAGGTTTCCTCTTTAAGACTCACTTATCTGGGAGGATTATTGGAAATTATGGCTCCTATCAGCGATGAACATGAAAGTGTTAAAAGTACCGTTGGCTCTTTATTAGAAGCCTATCTTAGGGAGAAGGGCATTCGGTTTTACCGACGTGGCGGTTTTACCCTGCAAAAAGCCGGGTATGCTTCTTGCGAACCCGACGAATCTTACTGCATTGGCACCCATAAAAAACTGCCAGACATCGTGATTGAAGTCGTGTTCACCAGTGGCTCAGTCAATAAACTAGAAGTGTACAAACCGCAAGCGATTCCTGAAGTATGGTTTTGGAAAGCCAATCAATTGTTGTCCTTGCTCAGGAGTACAAGGCGAACCTTGTGCCAAAGCGTTTTTCGTACAAAGGGAGCGAAGTACTCCTGATAATATGTACTCTTGGTTTTAGTCGAAAACTATGAAAATATACATCACCCAATCGAACCACCTGATCCCATCTAGGCTAACTACAAGGATTGTTTATAATAAAGGATTTTAAAACCATAACTACAGGGATTGTTTATAATAAAGGATTAGTACAAAATGATGTTTGGGTTCAATGGCACACACGATAAATTCTCAAGTTTTGTCAGTTCATTTTCCTATTGTGTGTCTCATTAGAATTTGCTCTATAAACCCAGAATATGGCACAATCCAATCCTTTATTATAAACAATCCCTGTAGTTATCGGTTTTAATCCGTTGTTATAAACAATCCTTGTAGTTATCGGTTTTAATCCGTTATTCTAAACAATCCCTGTAGTTATCGGTTTTAATCCGTTGTTATAAACAATCCCTGTAGTTATCGGTTTTAATCCGTTCTTATAACCAATCCCTGTAGTTGTAGAGGAGCTAACTATGAAACAAACCCTAACTTTCCTGATTATCGCGCTATCCATCAGCGCGTGTAAAACCCTATCACCACCCATATCCGATGAACAGGACAAGCGTCTATACGTTGTGCCGGCAACAGATACCAGCGATATTAAAAAGTTGGCATTAGTCATCGGCAATCGCGATTATGAATATGGGGTATTAACCAATACCCTGAACGATGCCACAGATGTGGCGCAGGTACTGCGGAACATCGGTTTTGAAGTGATGCTGAAAACCAATTTAAATCAACGTGCTATGGATGATGCGCTGTCTGAATTTGGACGGCGTTTATCGGTACAGCGCAGCGTTGGGTGGTTTTACTATTCTGGGCATGGGGCGCGTGCCGAGGGCAAGAATTATCTGCTTCCGATTGATAATGGACGGATTCAGGATGAAAGAGGGTTGCGCTACTATGCCATTGATGCCGATAAAGTGTTGGAAATTATGCAGGAAGCCAAAAATAACGTCAATATCATTGTGTTAGATGCGTGCCGTGATAATCCTTATCGGGGGGTTGGCAAAACGCTGAACAAGGGTTGGACCAAAATGGAGCCGTCAAAAGGCACGATTATTGCGTTTGCGACCGATTCTGGCAAAACGGCGGCTGATGCCAGTGTGAATGGACGCAATGGTTTATTTGCGTCGCATTTGGTAACCGCGTTAGAAAACGCGCATAAAGACCACTTGCGGGTAGACGATATGTTTATGCAAATCAGCGAGGCCGTCACGCTAGAAAGTAACGGACGACAAGAACCTTGGCAACTGAGTTCGTTAAAAAGGCCGTTCTGTTTTGGCGGGTGTCAAACAGTGGCGCATGTTGTGGTACCACCGGCACCCACCCCAGTCGTGCGACCTAAACCAACGCCCTCCCCAGCTATCGTGAGACCACCAGAGCCTATGCCAGAACCACCAGCCTCTGGTGTCTTTCGTGATCGTTTAGCAGATGGTAGTAATGGTCCTGAAATGGTCTGGATTCCCGCCGGGCGATTTCAGATGGGTGATTTGCAAGGTGGCGGTGACTCGGATGAAAAACCAGTGCATTGGGTCTCGGTGCAACGTTTTGCGATGGGTACTCATGAAGTGACAGTGGGTGAATATTTGCGTTTTGTTCGGGCGACGGGTAGCCATGCCCCTGAATGGTTGGAAAGGGGCAGCCAATACAATATTAAAACCGGGACAAGTGCTCATTACAAAAAGCTGGGTTCTGCATTGACGGATGAAAATCACCCCATCGTCGGTATTTCTTGGGACGACGCAACGGCTTATGCAAAATGGCTAACGCAACAAACGGAGAAACAATATCGTTTACCCACCGAGGCTGAGTGGGAATACGCGGCGCGGGCTGGCACAACCACCAAATATTGGTGGGGGAATGACATTGGTTCTAATAAAGCGAATTGTTCAAATTCCTTTTGTGGTGATCGTTTTGAATACACAGCACCCGTTGGTTCTTTTTTAGCCAATCCATTCGGCTTATATGACACTGTCGGGAATGTGTGGGAGTGGACATGCTCTGAATATGAGAGCAACTATAACAGTAAAGAAAAAACGTGTATTCGTCAGAAAAGCGGCAGCCTTCGTGCGCTCCGCGGTGGTGCGTGG
>QNER01000605.1 GCA_003646175.1 Candidatus Parabeggiatoa sp. nov. 1 | reverse complement strand
CTTGAAGGTTTGGCTTTCAGTTAGAAACCTTCAAGGTTTTGGAAACCTTGAAGGTTTGGCTTTCAGTTAGAAACCTTCAAGGTTTTGGAAACCTTGAAGGTTTTGCCCTAACAAAATTTAGTACGTTCCGTAGCTGCCGTAGCTGCCGTGGCTACTGTAACCACCGTAACCCCCACCACCGTAACCACCGTAACCACCGTAACCACCGTAACCACCGTAACCACCACCATAACCGCGACGATAGTAGTTATAATAGCCGCGCTTGTAGTAATAATATTTATGCGACTTCTTGGTATCTACCTGATTTAAAATAATACCCGCTATTGGCGCATTGACTTTATGCAAGCGTTTGAGACCATCTTGAGCCGCTTGGTAAGGTGTGTGATCGGCTCGTACCACATATAACAGCAGATCGGCAACCTTGGCAAGTAGCAACGCATCACTCACTAGCAGCGCGGGGGCGCTGTCAATGACAATATACTCATATTCGTGAGTCAATTCGGCTAAAATATCTTTAAACCGCTTTGAGGAAAGTAATTCATTCGGGTTAGGCGGCACTTGACCGCTGGGTATCACATCAACCCCGCCTTCTTCGCTGATACTATGAATACATTCCTTAAATGTCTTGGTTCCCGCCACCAGTTCAGATAAGCCGGGGGCTTTGCTGTTCAATCCCAATGATTTCGCGACAGTGGGTCGGCGCATATCCGCATCAACCAGCAAGGTTTTTGCCATTTGCCCCAGCGCACAGGCTTGGTTAAATGCAAAAGTTGATTTTCCTTCGCCCGGTGTTGAAGAAGTCACCACTAATATCTTTTGTGAGGTATCGATTCCAGATAACATCACACCAGTACGGATAGTGCGAACTGATTCAGCAAATTGGGACTTTGACTCCTTCAAAAACATCCACCGTGGATGAAATTCGCCTAATCCAGTTTTTTTCTTGACTTTGACTTTCGGCAAGGAACCCAACACATGGTGTCCAAGTTTTGCTTCAACATCTTCACTGCTTTTTAGCGTGTTATCCAAATACTCCAACAAAAACGCTAGCATGGACGAAAATAGAAAACCCAACACTAAGCTAATAGCCACAATAAGTTTCTTTCTGGGTTTATAAGGATTGGTGTTCACCAAAGCCATATCGATGACTCGGCCTGCTGCTGACTGCGGTGCTTGTATGTTTTGCGAGGATCCAGTTTCCTTGGAACGGGTTAAAAACAAGTCATACAGTTGACGGTTGGCAGCCACTTCTCTTTCCAGTACCCCAAGTTTATATTGCTTGCGGTTAAGATCCCGAATGTCTTGTTCTTTTTTCTTTAGAGAACGCTCAAGGGCTTTAACATTGGCAACGGCTATTTTATATTCTTTGGTAATTCCCTCCATTACTCGTCTAATTTGCTGGGCTGTATTAGACCGCGCCGTTTCCAAATCCGCTTCGGCCGCGATAATCTTGGGATGTAATCGCCCATAATGTTCTTTTAGTTCAGAAACCTTTCTATCGGCATCCAATTCGACTTTTTTCAGGCTGTGTACCAGCGGATGATGAAGAACAGCCGGAATCGACTCAAAAGCTTCTGTGGATTGGCCTCGGAGGTCCTTTACTTGTTGGTACACGCTTTCAGCTTCGCCCAGTCGCTGGCGGGCCTGTACTAGGTTGGAGGCCGTTTCTTCGATCTGTCTGGCTGCGACACTTTTGACACCCGCGACATTCACGAGTTGTTGTCTTTCCATGTAGGCTTGCAGATTTTTCTCAGCGACTTCCAGTTTTTTGCGCAACCCTGTCAGACGTTCAGTCAACCACTTATTGGCTTTTTTAGTCATTTCCAATCTGCCTTCAAGATCGCTTTCAATGTACATATCAGCCAAAGTATTGGAAACCTTAGCGGCCAATTGTGCATCGGGAGATTCAAAGCTAATCTTAACTAATTGACTGTTTCGCACTGGCGAAATCTCTAACTTAGCCTGCACCGTTTCAACAATTCCCTTGTGTCTGTCTGTCTCTGTCGGCGGCTCTTCAGGTGGTAACCACGAACTGGGAAGCCAACTACGCCACCGAAAGAATCCTTTTTGTGGTTGCTCTGGCGCAAAGGCCGAATGAGAGATTAACTTGAGTTTATTAACCACCTTCTCTGTCAAACTCCAAGATTGAAGAATTTCCAATTGAGTTTGATAATACTCCTGTCGGAACGAACTCATCCCATAAATATCTTCAAGAGAAATGATATTGGTTTTGTCAGATTCGATGAGCAACATAGCCGTGGAGCGATAAATTGGCTGTAATGAAAAAACTATTAACGTTGCTAATAAACCAATCAACAACGTTAAGCCGAAGATTTTCCACTTGTTTTTGGTGAAGATATGCCAGTAAAACCTAAGATCAATTTCATCTTCATCAGTTTGATTGGGCATGACGTTTGGAATGGGGGGCGGTTGAGTAGCGGCCGCGGCTCTTTCATTCGATACCGCTACTCTCTCGTTCTGGAGGGAGGATGGTTGAGTAGCGGCGACTACTCTTTCATTCTGTTCAAGTGGGGGCATCTGTTTTTCCCTTTAGAATGTACTTTCTTCGACTGTGATAATGTCGCCCGGCTCGACGGGGGTATTGAGCTTAACGCGTGTTTTTTTTCCACCATCACGGATAAGGTAAATTTTACCCCAGTTAGCAGACGCGAATTTATCAAATCCACCGGCCATTGAAATGGCCTTCTCAACCGTCAGATCAGGAATAAAATCATAACCGCCGGGTTTTTTAACTTCACCATTCACAAAAAACTTTTTATATTCCTTAACGGTGATAATATCTCCCGGGCCAACATAACTTTTGAGGTTGACGAGTGACGGTGCCGCTTCGGTGTTTCCTTCACGGATAATGAAAATTTCCTCGCGTGAGGCTATGTCAGTAAATCCACCCGCGAGAGAAATGGCTTTATTGACAGTCATGCCCGGCACAAACGCATAACCCCCCGGGTTTTTAACTTCGCCATTGACAAACAGTTGTCGATATTCTAAAACAGTCACCGTCACTTTGGGGTTTACCAAATAATCCCCTTGAAGGCCGTCGGTAATCGTTTGTTCTATTTCTTTAATGGTGAAACCTGACAGTTGTAATTCCCCTAAAAATGGATAAGAAATGGTGCCAGACTCACTTAAATGAGTGGTTTTACTAAAATCTTCTTCCCCAAACACCTTGATACTAATCAGATCGCCTTTTCCCAAGTGATAGTTTAACAATAGGGGTTCTGAAGGTTGTGGTTCTGGTATTTGAGGTGGTTGGTATTGTCCTGCTTGAAATTGAGATTGGTTTCTTGGTTCCTTTAAAGGTTCTCCTTGATTCAAATGGCCGGTTTTGATTTTATCTCCGGCGTTTGAGGTATCAATTGGTTTGGAGAAACTTTCTTCATCGAATGAGTCCATGGGGGCACAACTGCTTATCAATGTAACAAGCAGCATTATTAAAAGCAAAAAATGAGATTTGATTTTCATAAATCGTTTTTCCTTCACACTCACAACCCGTGAATGGTATTTTGGACCGGGCAAAACCTTCAAGGTTTCCAAAACCTTGAAGGTTTCTACTGTTTGGGATTCTCAAATTGTGAAGTTGGGTTATAGCAGCCCTGCAATGTTCGGTGTCAAACCTTCGAGGTTTACAAAACATCGAAAGTTTTTTCAAAGAACCAAACTTTTCTGGGGGACTCTATCCGTAAACCGGGTTTGCCACCCCTAAAAAGCGTTTTGTTTTATTTAATAAGTCGCTTTCAATGTGACAAAAAAGATGCGCTGATCATAGTCTTCGGTATCACTGTTTGAGTCTCTGTCCGTGAACTTCACCCCACCACTGACAGTGACCATTTTATGCAACTCGTAATTGGCGGCGAGATTAAAGTTGAAAGTGTCATCTGAGCGTTCTGGACCTGCGGCAGCATTGTTGGTGGGAAAATCGGTGTTAGCAAAATAGAAACCCAACGAGGAGGAAAGACGGGGCATCCAAATATGCGTCCCCGTTACTGATAAATCGTTGGTTACCAAATAGTCACCGACACCAGTCGAATCGGCGGTATATCTACCGGTTGCAATATCCACTGTTGAACGACTCAAGGGTTTCCACTGCACAGCCACTTGCCAGCTAATCCCATTAAAGTCATCACGACTATCATCATCAAAGGCTTTTCTCAAATACCCAATCTTGGCTCTACCCGTCGTTTTGGCCGTCGCCCGCCACGTCGCACCAACGGACAAGTTGAAACGATTATTGTCCTGTTTGGAGGAGTCCAATGTGTAATTGATTATCGCATCGGACGCTTCAACGAACAGATGGGTTTTGGGCAAAATGCGGTAATAAACCCGGCCCGTGAGTTCCGTCTCATCTTTATCATCCGCTTCAGAAGCATTGTCCGTGTAACGTTTTGCAGTATGTCCTAATTCGCCCTCAAGACGAATTCTGGCTCGTGGCATCCCATAACCAAATAAGCCCCTCATGCCATAAGAATTCCAAGTACTGGGTTCACTAATACCGCCACGGTCAGTACTACCCCGGGGATCATGCCCTCTCATGTAGTCCGCACCTAAAGAAAAACTGGCGCGGCGATCAATTTGCCAGTCAGCCTTCCCCCCTAATTGCACATCTTCATAATTGTCTGTCGATGTGCTGAAGTAACGCCCTATGTCTATCCCCAAGGTTCCTTGGTAGGTGTTGGCTTTTTGTTTATGTTCCAATGTGGCTCGGGGGCTAAGTATGGCCATCATCGAACTCTCTTCATCCTGATTTTTCATCGTCACATTGTCATTGTGCTGAAGGGTCAGCCCGACTTCAGGATAAGCCCGAGCTGGCCCCACCGGGAGGCCTTGAGCGGCTATTGCCGTATTACTTGCCACTGAAAGCACCAGTGTCAGTTTTATAGATGTTCTCATCGTTTTTACCTAATGCTGAATGTAGCCAATACATTTGAGCTAAAACCAGAAAAATTCATTACTCAGACCTTAGATTGAAAACCTTGATAGTCTGGCACCGAAATTTTTTTTGGTAGTTATATTAGACTTGTTCATGAATAACGTCACCATTTGAAAAGACTCCATTCGACTAAGGAATGTGCGTGGGGTGGCTTGGTCAACTTTAGGGTAACCACAAGGGATTACCCCTACGGAATTTATTGTAAGGTAGGGGCAATCCTTTATGGTTGCCCTAGTACAGCAATCACGAAGTTCGCATAAGACTTTTTTAGATTGCTTTGCCCCTTTCCGGGGCTGACATACCAGCCTAGGGCAACGCCCTAGGATTTATGGGTTTAGAATTTCAGCCCTGAAAGGGCGAAACATATGTCT
>QNER01000604.1 GCA_003646175.1 Candidatus Parabeggiatoa sp. nov. 1 | reverse complement strand
GCGGGCAATATTACACAGGAATTGGTGACTCCGCCACCAGAACGGTTTCAATTCACCACCCCGGTGAACATGACTTACACGGCCGCGAACCGCTTAGCAACCTACAACGGCGAAGCGGTACAATTTGATGCCGACGGTAATATGACAAAAGGGCCTCTGTCAGGTGACATGGCGAATTTCGTCTTTGATTCGCGCAATCGCTTGATGGCTGCTGGTAATACGGCCTATCGCTATGATGCTGAGAATCAGCGTATCGGTGTAAGCATAGATGGGCAAGAGACTCGCTATGTGATAAACTCCGTGCCCGTCTTGAGCCAAGTGTTAGTCAGAACGCAACCCGATGGCACGCAGACTTACTATGTTCACGGGCTAGGACTGATTGGACAAGAACAACAGGGCCAGTACCTGAGTTATCACTTTGACTTGCGTGGCAGCACTGTTGCCTTAACGAATGAAACTGGGCAAGTGGTTGAGCGGTTCCAGTATTCGCCTTATGGCTTGCTACTCAGTGGTGATGCGTCGAGAACGCCGTTCTTGTTTAATGGCATGTACGGCGTGATGACTGACGGTAATGAACTGTACTACATGCGGGCGCGTTACTACCATCCAGAAATACGGCGGTTTGTCAATCAGGATATCCTGTTGGGGGTGATATTTGAAGGACAGACGTTGAATCGGTATGCGTTTGTGACCGGGCAGCCGGTGAGTTTTGTTGATCCGTTTGGATTTGATAAAACACAGCCAGAAATCATTCTGAATCCAACAATAACAAAGAAACAACTTGATGATTTATTCAATCAAATCAAACAGATGGATTTAGTGCTTAATAGACCATCAAATGGCTGTGAAGCACGAGCATATTTAATATCAAGAGCGATATTAACATCATCATACCAACCTTATCAGGTTTGGCTTATTAACGATCGAACCAAATTGAAACTCAAAGGGAAAGATTATGAATGGCGTTACCATACCGCAAACATGGTTAAACTTCCAGATGGGACAAGAATGGTCATTGACTTAGTTGTTTCTCCTGACAAACCAATCACTGTAACAGACTGGAAAAAATATTTTTCCAACATACAGCATTCATCTGAAGCGAAATTTGGTACTCCTCCATTGATATGTGAAGGAGCAAAACCATGCCGATATCGTCGAGTGGATGGGTCGTACGCACCGGATAGGAAGGATTCTGAGTATTCCTCATTAGAAGAACAAGCGAGAAACACCCTTGCTTGTTATAAAGAGGTAGATATTGGTTCCATTTGGGGGAACCTAACAAAGATCTTTTACCCACATTGCAGAGCAATGGAATAGCATATGCTCTCCATTCGCTTAATAAGTTCTTGAAATAATTAATTTTAATGGCAATAAAATCAAGGTGTTAATCTGTAATTTTAATTGTAATCAATGATTTAAAATTGACTTAATAATCTCATTAAGTTAGCACGGAAATAACACATTTAATTTAAATTTAATTGTTGAGAATGCAGTCGAAATTTCTGTTTTCAAGAACTTATATTGAGCGAGTGGGGAGTATATGAAGATGGCTTATGGGTAGTAGTGCAATGTTCTTTAAGTTAATATTACCCACATTGATCACCCATAACAAAGGACTACCGACTTATGAAACCGTTAAGACCGTTTTTTTTAGGCAAGCTTATTTTATGCCTATTTAGTTTTCCTCTCGTTTATGCAATGCCAGATTGTCTAACGGATAATGCGGTATTTCAGTTGCATTTCCTCAATAAAGGTTGGCGTGATTATAAGCGTGCTTACCAAAATCCAACTGATGCGCTTTTGTCTGAAAGAATTACAGATTTAAGACGGGATAGCCTGCTTTGCATAACAGAGGAAGATATTGATCTTTACAACTGGCCTAGCCAAACGATTTTCTTTAATCAAAACTTCATTCGCAAATTAGAAAAACTCAAACAAGCATTAGAAAAGGCGCCACAATTAGAACTCAAGGTCAAGTCAGAAGATAGTGGTACTGCGGTTTTCGTGCTTGTCTTCAGAGGTTCAAGGAGGTATGGAGGTGTAGTGAATCAGTCATCTGCCGCAGGTTATGATGTTCCAACATTATTTTTTAGGTATGGTTCTGGCGGAAGAATTGCGGTTACCGTAAGGCCACTAAAAACCTTTAAATCACAGATGACCGGTTATTCGTCATTAGACGACTCTTTAAAACAGATAATCGAGATACCTGAAATACGAGAATTTTTTCTGGGTCTCGGTAAATTAACTCACAATGATGATCCAAGCTGTGTTAAAGGATCGCTGCCAAAGAAAGAATGTGATTTTAATTTTTTGAGCAAGCGTCGCCTAGATGAAGCGAAGCGGGACACGAGAAAGGGTACAGAAAGATAATCGTTTCTGGCTATGATGCGGAAAACCAACGCATTTGCGTGACTCAGACAAGTTATGTGGTGAATTCACAACCGGCCCTTAGCCAAGTGTTGGTCAAAACCGAAGCTGATGGTACACAGAGGTTTTATGTTTATGCAATAATTTGATTCGTGCAGGATCGCGGAAATCCCAAGGCCACTGAAGGTCACCAATGGGCGTGGACAACAACGCAATATTGAATACGATGCGGCCAACAGATTGGTCAAAGTTACCGACTGGGCGGCCCGTGTGACAACCTACGAGTACGACCAAAATGGTCGATTAATCAGTACGTTGCGGCCCAATGGCACACAACAAAGTCGTATTTACGATAAGGCCGGGCAACTGGTACAACAGAAGGATATCGTCATTGCCACTGGCGATGTCATCAGCCAGTTTGATTTTCGCTACGATGCTGCGGGCAATATTACACAGGAATTGGTGACTCCGCCACCAGAACGGTTTCAATTCACCACCCCGGTGAACATGACTTACACGGCGGCGAACCGCTTAGCAACCTACAACGGCGAAGCCGTGCAATTTGATGCCGACGGTAATATGACAAAAGGGCCTCTGTCAGATAGCTTGGCCGATTTTGCCTTTGATTCGCGTAACCGCTTAGTGGCCGCTGGCAATACGGCCTATCGCTATGATGCCGAGAATCAGCGCACGGCCGTCAGCATAGATGGGCAAGAGACTCGCTATGTGGTAAACTCCCTGCCCGTCTTGAGCCAAGTGCTAGTCAGAACGCAACCCGACGGAACGCAGACTTACTATGTCCACGGGCTGGGACTCATTGGACAAGAACAACAGGGCCAGTACCTGAGTTATCACTTTGACTTTCGTGGCAGCACTGTTGCCCTAACCGATGAAACTGGACAAGTCACTGAACGATTCCAGTATTCGCCTTATGGCTTGTTGCGAAGTGGTGAAGGCTCAACAACGCCGTTTTTGTACAATGGCATGTATGGCGTGATTACGGATGCGTCGGGCCTTTATTACATGCGGGCGCGTTACTACCATCGTGAAATACGGCGGTTTGTGAATCAAGATATCCTGTTGGGCAATATTGCTAACGGGCCGACGTTGAATCGGTATGGATTTGTTTATGGGAATCCAGTATCTTATGTTGATCCAGAAGGGCATCTTGGGATTATATCTGGGATTGCGTTAGGATTAGGAATTTGGGCCATCGCGGAAATTGTCATCCCCACGCTTTTTCCGCCAGATGTCGAATTTGAGAGTGGTGAAGCTATTCCGTCATCTTTACCAGATATTGTTTCTGGGGTGGCTAGTGCCGCAAAAACGGTGGGAAAAACCGTGACGGGAAAAACCTGTCATATTGGTTCCAGTTCAGGATCAGGAGGAAAACAAACGGCTTTTACGGGTGATGGCGGAAGAACTGGTTGTGTCATAGGAACTTGTGCTTTGGCCCGTACCAACTTTGATAGGGCAAAAGGGACGGATAAACTAACAACGTGGCGGGAGGCGGCATATAATGCCGATGTTGACTTTAAGCGAGACACTTTAGAAGTGATTGAAAGGATAGACTTTGAACGTGTTAGGAGAATATTTTTAGATAATGGGATGCGGTTGGGTGATGCTCGGCCTACAACTCCTTATGAATTGTTGTATGATTTAAAGGGTAAGATAATACCGGGCATTTTCGCGGTGAAGCATCCGGCTCGAGGGGGAGGCCATATGAATTTCCTGAAGGTGGATAGTGCTGGACGTATAATGATGTACGATACCAACTTTGCACGTATCCTTTCAGATGAAGATATCTTGAAATTTTACCCCTTTACCGTTTACAGAATATCTGATCTGGAGTAGGGAATTAGATTTTGGGTAGTGTTAAACAAGTAATAGTTTTGTCAGAGTCCAAAGTGTGAACGTCGGGTAGATGCTAATGGCACTTACTTAAGAAATTGTGCTGCCAGCCAAGGACGTTGTCCTTGGCTTTAATAATACGCACCAAAGGGGCTAGGTTTTAAAGCTGTGCGAAATTAATATAAGCCAATGTAAGGCAACTCACAAAAATTAATAAGTACCTGTGCATAAATAATCGGGTATTTAGAAACTTAAGTTGTTTGAAAAAACACCATTGTCACCTCGACTAAAATACCTTAAAATTTAGGCATCGGTACTTATACCAACAACACACCCCGAGTTCCTCCCTAGATGGAATAATACTCTTCTTGGGGAATTTAAGGGCTAAGCTTTGAGAAAATGATTTTATTTGCTCACTGAGCCTAAGCTGGTATTTTATTTATTTGGAGTTGCCTAACTACCTAGAACTTAATTCCTTAAGTAAGTGCCATTAGGGTAGATGCCATTAAGTTAAGCAAAAAGTCATAGACTTAAGCATTCTCGTCATCAGCTATCGCTTTGTAACTATTTAATTTGATGTAAGAGTACAAAGCGGCAAGCGTTGTACCAAAGCACACATTTCCTTAGCATTGAGGGTAGGCTTTGGGTTTCCAGACGCTCATCAACACGACCAGATTTGGAGGTAGTTACCGAGGTCTCCGACTTTAGGGCACAAACCTCCGAATAAAATTATTTATCTGATAATTCCGAAATCAGCGGTTAAAGAGATTATACTTAACTTATTGAAATAATTGGAATGAAAATGCTCATGCCTGTAAACATCGCCATTTGAGTGACGATTTTCTCAAACCAAATTTTCTTATCAATCGTCGAAAAATTTTCGGTCAATAATGGCTCAATTTTTGAAAAAAGTTTTCTGTACATTTATTCTGATTAGCAAATACACGGGTATTTGTTTTCATTCAAATCGCATTTTCATCCGATATATTTCAATCACTTAATGAATATAAGCCGATATGAGGATTTCGGAATTATCAGTTTATTTATCACATTTCACCAAAAATCAATTCTTGAGGGTGAATAATTAGCTTAGTACCTATCAGTTTT
>QNER01000603.1 GCA_003646175.1 Candidatus Parabeggiatoa sp. nov. 1 | reverse complement strand
CTATGTCTTCGACATCTGGTGGTTATTTGACAAACACCAAAGCGATTGTTCAGAAAAAATTCAAACAAAACAACCCTGAAAGGGTTGAATATGAATAGCCCCAGGTGAAACCTGGGGAATTAAAAAATATCACCCACATTTCAGGACTACCGAAACAGTTAAGCAAAAACAAATTGACCACTGTTCCCCGCGCCTGTAAGTATGAACGGCAGTATTGTGGTCATTGACCCGAAACTGTCGCCTGTTCCCCGCGCCTGTGGGTATGAACGGTCACGGTAACATGGATGACGATGAGCTTGAAACTGTTCCCCGCGCCTGTGGGTATGAACCGGAACCCGCATTGATACCGATACGAATCGGAATGACGTTCCCCGCGCCTGTGGGGATAAACCGAATTATCTCCCTATATATGTGATGGTTTTCCACACCATTCATCATTCACCATTCATCATTCACCATTCATCATTCATCATTCATCATTCTTCAATTGCGCCCGTATTACCCGCTCCAATTCATCTACCAATTCTTCGTTGTTTACTTTGTGATCAGGTTTGCCACCTATATACAATAGATTAGGTGTACCGCCTGTGAGGCCAATATGCGCTTCTCGCGCTTCCCCGGGCCCATTTACCACACAGCCTATCACCGCGACATCCAGCGGTTGCAAAATGTCTTCAAGTCGATCTTCCAATTCATTGACCGTTTTTATCACGTCAAAGTTTTGCCGTGAGCAGGAGGGACAAGCGATTAAATTAATGCCTTTTTGACGGATGTGCAGGCTTTTTAAAATGTCAAAACCGACCTTGATTTCTTCTACCGGATCTGCTGCCAGTGATACACGAATGGTATCGCCGATACCTTCCGCTAACAGCATCCCTAAACCAATCGCCGATTTGACGGCCCCAGCGCGAAAGCCACCGGCCTCCGTGATACCTAAGTGCAACGGTTGTTCAATCTGCGTTGCAAGCTTTTTATAAGCCGCAACAGTCATAAACACTTCCGAGGCTTTTAGGCTCACTTTAAAATCAGGAAAATTGAGTTTATCCAAAATATCGATATGGCGTAAGGCCGACTCAACCAACGCATCAGCGGTAGGTTCACCGTATTTCTTTTGCAGAACTTTTTCCAAAGAGCCTGCGTTGACACCAATACGAATCGGAATGCCTTTATCTCTCGCACTGTCCACCACTGCCCGCACACGATCTTCGCGCCCAATATTGCCCGGATTAATGCGTAAACAATCTACGCCTAATTCAGCCACTTTCAAGGCAATGCGGTAATCAAAATGAATATCCGCAACTAACGGAATATTAACAGCTTTTTTTATTTGCCCAAACGCTTCCGCTGCTTCTAGGGTGGGGACAGAAACTCGCACAATATCGGCCCCCGCATTTTGCAAGGCTTTGATTTGTGCTACCGTGCCCGTCACATCAGATGTGTCAGTATTGGTCATACTTTGCACCGCTATCGGGGCATTTCCACCCACCGCAACCTGACCAACATGAATTTGTCGAGAATGGCGGCGGGTAATTTTAAATTCAGATTGCATCATGGCCTACCTTGATATCAAATGACTGATTTTACTATTTTTTTTTACTCATCACTACCGATTATGAAAGTTCGTCTGCCCTGCTTGGGATAGGTTTTTATACTACTGATTTCACCATGGTCTTCAATATCGACTCCATCATTGCCCACTCTCAGATAAAACGGTGGTGTGCCCTTTAAAGGCAAGATTTTGCCAGCATCGCCAATATCCTCATAGACCTTGTTGCCATTATGGTCAGTGATTCTCATCCATACCCTTTGCTTAAAATGCACTCGCAGAGTACTAAAGTCTGTGGTAGGTGTGGTAGAGTCAGTCATGTCCGGCTCATCAGACGGCGTTTCAAGGGCAACATCAGTCGGCTTTGATTGCGATGTCGTAACAGTTCCTTCTTCCTCTGACTCACTTGGAGCATTGGTTTTGGGTTCATCATTACCACTTGGGTTGCTTGGTTCTGTGACTCTTGGGTTACTTGGTAGGATTTCAGAAGGCAGTGAGTCTTCGTTGGGAACAATGTTTCCCACTGGCGGTTGAGGCTCAGGGCTTTTTGGATAAAATTGCCACAGTGCCATCAAAAGCATTAAAGTCACGATCACGATAATCGTTCCAATGCTGGGCCAGAAATCGCTGCTGTTTGTTTGTCTGTTTGGCTTGTTTGGCTTCTTTTCTTTGGGGGCTGGGGACTGTTGTTGTTGTTCTTGTTCCGTGATGTGGTCAAAAGACGCTATAATGGACTCTGGCGATATATCCAACGGTTTAGCGGAATCTGACGAAGCTTCCAGCAGTTTAGCGTAATTACGCAGGTAGCCACGGACAAAAATGGTCGGCGGCAACCCCTCATAACTATCCGCTTCAAGCGCTTCAATCACATGAACATCTAAGTAAAGCCTGTCAGCTATATGTTTAACTGACAACTTTTGTTGTTCACGCGCTTCGCGCAAGCGAGTACCCGGAGACAACTTTGTACAATCATCCGGCTTGTCGTCGTTTTTACCAACGTCATTGTGTGTTTTTGTTTCGTCAAGTGTAGTGTCGTGCCCGTCGCGCTCTTTACCCGTGTTGCGAGTGTCAGTGCTGCTGTCGCGGGCGGAAAAAGTGTTACTACTAGCGTTTGTGTCGTGGTTCGTTACAGTGTTGTCACTCTCGCGTTCTTTGTCACGAGCCTCAGTACTATCACGGATGGACGATACGTCGTCAACCTTTGTGTCGTAGATGGGGGAAGTATAATCACCCTCGCGTTCTTTGACTTCGTCACGAGCATCAGTACTGTCACGGGCGGAAGACACATCACGAATGTTTATATCGTAGTTCGTTACAGTATCATCACTTTCGCGTTCTTTGACATCGTCACGGGTCTTATAAGCGTCACGGGCCGAATAAGCGTCGTAGCGATCTAAAGTATCATCACGTTCTTTGACATCGTGATCATCATCCTTTTTCGTGTCATAGTGCGGATCAGTGTCTACCAAAAAATTGGTTTCCTCTTTGTTCGTCATAATGTTTAGAGCAACCTCTTTCTATGTTGGGGGGAATAAATGTGGAAACTTTGGGTATCTAAAAGATTCCTTTTAATTTTTAAACGGATACTATCCTTCAAAGGGATAGCATCCGTAAAAGAACGAAATGTAGATCGTAGGCTAACGTTTTTGGCAAAAAAAAACGTTAGCCTAATCTGGGCTACCAAAACCTTCGAGGTTTGAGAACGCTCTGCGGTTTGGCAGCGAATTTATTTATTTTTATAGACATCTATTCAATGGAATAAAGGTGATTCAGGGTTTTTCTGATTGATTCAGTTTTTGTGTTTCTACAGCATCTGGAAATTTTTTCCGTAATAACAACGCGTAACTGGCTTCCGCATCTCTATCGTTGAGGATACGTTCAATGCGAATCCCCAACCACAGTGTTTGTGGGCTGTGCTTAGCAACCTCTAAATAGCGTTGTAAATACTTACGAGCCGGCATGTAACGTTTTTGCTCGTAGCTCAAATGAGCCATATAATACAGTGCTATGGGAAGATCGGGCCGCCTTTGCAAAGCTTCGCGCAAATAGGTTTCGCCTTTAATAGGATGTTTGTTGCGTAAAGCGCATAAACCCGCATTGGTTAGTGGGAACTCTGGGGTTTTATACAAGGGATTTTCTAATGCCTTAAGAAAATGCTGCTCGGCTTCTTCCCAGCGATTACGTCCACATAAAAATTGTCCATAATTATTATGGATATCAGAACCATTTGGTTTAAGTGCTAGAGCCATTTGATAATATTGCTTTGCGTTCTCATAATCTCTCAAACGACGTTCATAGAATACAGCAAGCGCATTATGAGCTTCCGCATAGTGCCTGTCTAGCTTCACAGCCTCTTTGAGTAGTTGAAATGCTCTCTCGTCTTGTTGAAGCCTCATGTACTCTATCCCCCGCAACATATAGTTTTCGGCAACTTTATCGGGGATATAGTTGTCGCCTTGGGCATTGTACCCACAGGCACTGAGTACATTGATCATAAGCCACAGCAAACACAGTCTGCATAAATGTTCTCGCTTCATGTGTAACTTTCCTTCACGTTAACATGATTTTGTCGGTGCGTTCTGTCATGTACTTTTCCGGCTAACTGTCCACAGGCGGCTTCAATATCATCGCCTCGGGTTTTTCGCGTCACTGTCACCAATCTCGCTTGCATGAGAATATCACGAAAACTGTCGATGGCTTCAGGCGTTGCGCGTTGATAATGGGTGTATGGAAAAGGATTAAACGGAATCAGGTTGACTTTAGCCGGGATATCTTGTAACAACTTGGCTAAACAACGGGCATGAGTCGGACTATCATTAATGTCTTTGAGCATGACGTATTCAAAAGTAATGTGGCGGCTGGGTTTTCCTTTGGCGTAAGCGTGACAAGCTGCCAGTAATTCAGGCAATGGATATTTTTTATTAATGGGTACCAGTTGATCGCGCAGCGCATCAGTTGGCGCGTGCAAAGATACGGCGATGTTGACAGGGCATTGTTCTCTCAACCGTGCCAAGGCGGGTACAATGCCAACAGTACTGAGGGTGATGCGCCGCCAAGATAAACCATAGGCAAAATCATCCATCATGATATTCATGGCTTTGACTACATTATTAAAATTTGTCAACGGTTCACCCATGCCCATCATCACTACATTGCTAATAGCCTGGCTACACTTGTCCACCCGATATCCTTCGGTGCGGAGCGTATGCTCTGCTAACCACAGTTGGCCAATAATTTCCGCAACGGTAAGATTGCGATTAAAGCCTTGTTGTGCGGTTGCACAAAAACGACAATCCAGCGCACACCCAACTTGTGAAGACACACATAACGTACCACGATCATCTTCGGGAATAAATACCATTTCAATACTATTACCACTGTCAACTTGCAACAACCATTTACGGGTACCATCCGATGAAGCTTGAATCGTTTGTACTTGAGGCAGTGACACACACGTTATCTCTTTCAATCGCTGCCGTAATGCTTTGCTCAAATTGGTCATCGCATCAAAATCAAGGACACCTTGTTGATGAATCCATTGCATCACCTGTGTGGCACGAAACGGTTTATCCCCAAGCTCCGCGAAAAAAGAGGCCAGTCCTTGTCGATCCAAATTCAGCAAATTAACCATTTTTAGAAATTGGAAATTGGGATCGACGCAAAAGTTGCCGCGAAGCGGCAACTTTTGCGTCGATTGGGAATTGGGAACAGGCATTTGGTGATTGTCCTTTCCCCTTTAAAAAGTAAGTACCAAATGGCACTCTTCAGTTATCTCTATAAAAAAAT
>QNER01000602.1 GCA_003646175.1 Candidatus Parabeggiatoa sp. nov. 1 | reverse complement strand
CTTAATATGGTCACAATTTTCCACATTTAGGAGTTTAAGAAATTTTTGCGGTACAAATTTATGGAAAGTGGCTACCTTTCTTTCCAACTCCTGGTTTTTTTCCGCCAGTTGCTTGTCCTGAAAATAGCTTTTAATCGCTTCAGAGACAGTCAAAATAAGATCATCGGTGTTCCACGGCTTGGCGATATAACGATACAATTTTGCATACTTGATAGCATTACCTACCGCATCAAGGTCAGCTTGACCTGTCAACATCACCTTGAGGGTTGTTGGCGAAATAAAATGAATGCGTTTTAACAGTTCATCACCCTTAATATCGGGCATAATGTAGTCAGAGATCACTAAAGGCACTTCATAGTGCTCCTCTAGCAATTCTTCCATTAACTCTAATGCCTCTTCACCACCCTCAGCCGTTTCAACGATATATTGGTCGTTAAGTGCTTGTTTAAGCTCTATTTTCAGACTATCAAGTATCGTTGGCTCATCATCAACACATACAATGACCACTTGATTCATAATGTTGCTAAACCAGATTTAATGGTTTCAATTAACTCTTTACCATCCCACGGTTTGTGTAAGCAACGATGCAGGTGGGCTTTATGGTGGGCCCGTTCAATCGCGTCATCATCGGCTTGCCCGGTGAGCATGACTTTGATGATATTTGGAAATTTCTCATGGACACGAATGAGAAGCTCATCTCCCTTCATACCTGGCATGAGCCAATCAGAAACAATCACGAAAACTTCTACTTCTTCTTCGTGTAGTTCATCAATGATTTCTAGGGCTTCATCGGCACTTTCGGCAAATTCATAGAAATAAGTATCACCAAATTCCTGTTTAAGTTGTATTTTCAGGCTATCCAGTACCACAGCTTCATCATCGACACATAAAATCACCGGTTTAGACATGACATGTTTCCTCGTTTGGATTGACAGGAATTGATACCGTAAATGTGGTTTTACCCGGGATACTGTCCACTTTTATTCTGCCATTATGCTTTTCAATAATCTTTTTGACAATATCCAATCCCAAACCGCTACCTTCACCTGCGGGTTTGGTGGTAAAAAACGGCTCAAAGATTTTTGATTTGATTTCATCTGGAATACCGGGGCCGCTATCGGTAAAGCTGATAAGTATTTGATTATCCTGTAAGGCCACATCAATCTGTAAAGTGCCCTTGTTGCTCATCGCTTGCAAAGCATTGTGGACAAGATTCGTCCAGACTTGATTCAATTCATCGGGATAGCACATCACCTGCGGCAACTCTGTATAGTTTTTTATGAGCTCCACCCCGCCTTTGAGTTGATTATGATACAGAGTTAAAACGGTCTCAATGCCTTCAATGAGATTGCTTGGTGTCTTTTTACCGGTTTGATCATAACGGGCAAAACTTTTTAATGCAAACACCACTTTAGCTGCACGTTCTGAAGCGAAAGTAATAGTTTGGGCACTTTTTTGTAAACCGGCCAGTTGATAGGCTTTTTCTAATATGGTTTCACTTTTAGAATCCGTTAATAGGGGTAAAAAGGCTTCAATCTCATAAATACCCATATCTACCAATGTATCAGCTACCGTTGTTGCATCCTCAATAGCGTGTTCATTTAATTGACGCACTAACGTTCTTCTTAATTGACGCTTTTCTTTAGAAGATAAAGGCGTTTGTTGGATTGACTTTTTAAGCAAAGCAAAAAAGTCCTGCTGATGTTCGGAGCAAAGCATTTGAAAAAATGGCGGTAATTGCTCTAAGGCCTTCAAAAAATTAAGAATATTTTCCACTGATGAGCGAATTGCGGCCAGTGGCGTATTGAGTTCATGAGCAACGCCGGCTATCAGTTGACCCAAAGTAATCATTTTTTCCGAGTGAATAAGCTCTTGTTGGGTGGCTTTGAGATTATCAAGCGTTTGTACAAGTGTTTCGCTGCGCTCCTGTAGAGTGGTATTCATTTCTTTGAGTGCTTCATTTTGCTCTTCAAGCAGTTGATCCTTAAAATAGCTTTTAATTGCTTCATAAACGGTTAAAATGAGTTCTCCACTATCCCAAGGCTTGGGAATATAGCGATACAAGTCAGCATGATTGAGTGCATTAACTATTGCATCAGTATTTGTTTGATCAGCCAACATAATCTTAAACGTTTTTGGAGAAATGGTATGGATATACTTTAAAAGCTCATCGCCCGGCATATCCGGCATCATGCAGTCGGAGATAATCAATGGGATTTCGTAGTTATCTTCAAGCAGTTTCTCAAACAATTCCAAGGCCTCAAAGCCCCCTTCAGCCGTTTCAATAAGATACTCATCCCCCAACGCTGACACCAATTCCATTTGAAGGCTATTAAGAATCGATTTTTCATCATCGACACAAATAATAATGGGCATATTCACGATTGTATAAAATGCTACTCAATTGGTAATGGGTAATGGGAACTACGCAAACGGATACCACAGCTTCGCTACCAACTTTTGCGTAGATTGGGATCGCGCCTAAAATTGTTTTTATGATTTTTTCTAGTCAGGGGTTGACAAGGCAGCTTTTGGGTGTATATCATTTCTATCGCCAAAACGGCGGCTAGTAGGCAAAACTCATACGAGTTAGGCCCACTATCATCATACACATACCTGTAATGCAGGCACTGCATGAATGAATCCAATAATAGCATAAATTAAGTTGACGGATATTACCCTAAGAAGTTTTTATATATAGGGTTAAACTGTGGTAAAAAATACGTTCCCCGCGACGCGCGCGGATGAACCGCTCAGGCACTGTATGAATGAATCCAATAATAAACGTTCCCCGCGACGCGCGCGGATGAACCGGTAGTATTTCTCTATTAAAACCATAAAAAAACTCAACTGACAATGAGTTGAGTAAACATAGTTAAATTGACAGCGGTAATGATGAGTTTAGCTATATAGATACTACTATTTTGTCCCTCCGCCTATGTGGGGATTAAATACCACAGTTTTAGCCCTATATATCATTTTTTTTTTAGGAACCCGCCGGGCGCATTTCTATTTTCCCGCTAATATTTATAAACGAATAATAATGTAGGGTGGGTAACGTCTTTTTGTTGCCCACCTTAAAATAGGTAGGCAAGAAAAAGCCCTTGGTGGGTACAAAATACCTGAAAATTTGTGCTTCAGTACTTATGTTTTTTTTGGGGTTACCTATCTTGTTAAAGACAAATTGTCGAAGACAATATTGAGTCATTATGTGGCAGTGTTAGCCGATTGTGATATTTGTTACTGTATTTGTTCAAACCAGATTAATCGATTAGGCTGCAATAGTTGCTGATTGTGATATTGATACTATTACACAAACGAAATTATCTGGTTATGTGAAATTTAGGAAAAAAACGAACACCTCAAAACAACCCCGAAGGGGTTGAATGTGAATAGCCTTAAGGAAACCTGGGGAGCCCCAAAACAACCAAAAACAACCCCTTCAGAGTTGGGAACATTGGTTATAGCGGGAAAATAGAAATGCGCCCAACCCGCCTTATGTAGCAAAACACCCAAATAGTCCCATTTTATGGATAACCATATTAAATTCAAATAGTTATAAAAAATAAGAATAGCTATCATTTATAATAATTACCTGTTTTAGACGGGTTAGACAAATGTTTACTTTAAAACGATCAATTACCCATTACCCATTACCCATTGATTGGCAAATAAACACTAAATGTGGTGTTACCCGGTGTACTTGTAAAAGTAATTTTGCCTTCGTGTTTTTCAATAATATTTTTGACAATATCCAACCCTAAGCCACTACCTTCGCCAGCAGGTTTGGTGGTAAAAAATGGCTCAAATATCTTTGGTTTAATGTCATCAGAAATACCTATGCCGTTATCAGTGATGCTGATAAGCACATTTGATTCTTGCACCGCCGCATCAATTTGTAAGGTGCCCTTATTGCTCATTGCGTGTAATGCATTATGGATTAGATTTGTCCAAACTTGATTCAATTCATCGGGATAGCACATTACCGGCGGCAAATCAGTATCAGTATCAGTATAAGTATAGTTTTTTATGACTTCGACACCTTGTTTGAATTGATTCTGATAAAGGGTTAAAATGGTCTCAATGCCTTCAAATAAATTGGCTGGTACTTTTTTTCCGGTAGAATCATAACGGGCAAAACTTTTTAATGCAAACACTACTTTGCCTGCACGTTCTGATGCCAAAATGATGGTTTGGGTGCTTTTTTGTAAATTGCTTAATTGATAAGCCATATTTAGGGTCGTTTCACTTTTAGAGTCTTTTAACAGGGGTAAAAAGGCTTCAATTCCATTATAAATTCCCATATCTACCAATGTATCGGCAATAGTCACCGCTTTGTCAATAGCGTGTTTCTCTAATTGACGCACCAAACCTTTTCTTTGGTGACGCTTTTCTTTGGAAGATAAAGGCATTTGTTGGATTGACTTTTGGAGTAAAGTATCGAAATTTGATTGATATTCTTTAGGTAATGATTGAAAAAAAGCTGGTAACTGTTTTAGGGTTTTATTCAAAACTTGAGCTATATTCTCTACAGAGGAGCGAATAGCCCCAAGTGGTGTGTTGATTTCATGAGCAACGCCGGCAACCAGTTGACCCAAAGTTGCCATTTTTTCCGAGTGAATCAGTTCTTGTTGCGTTGCTTTGAGATTGTCAAGTGCCTGTGAGAGTGCTTCTGTGCGCTCTTGTAACGTGGCATTCATCTCTTTTAGTGCTTCATTTTTCTCATCAAGCAGTTGATTTTTCAAATAACTTTCAATGGCTTCATAAACCGTCATCACCAACTCGTCCGTATCCCAAGGCTTGGGTATGTAACGATATAAATTGACCTTATTGACAGCTTCAACGATAACTTTGGTACTCGTTTGAGCTGTCAGCAAAATTTTAAGGGTTTTTGGAATGATAGTATTCAGACGTTTTAACAGCTCATTGCCCGACATATCAGGCATAATGTAGTCAGAGATAATCAACGGAATTTCATAATTATCCGCCAGCAATTCCTTAACTAACTCCAAAGCATCTTTACCCCCAGAGGCCACTTCAACGAGATACTCATCCCCCAGTGCCTCCATCAATTCCGTTTGAAGGCTATCAAGAATCATTCTCTCGTCATCGACACAAATAATAACCGGTTGATTCACAAGTTTTTCAAATCCTGTTTAATTGTTTCCAGTAATTCTTCTTTATACCAAGATTTGTATGCAACGATGGAAATTAGCATATTGTTTGGCACGTTCAATTGCCGCTTTCTCGGCTTGCCCTGAGAGCAAAATTTTGAATGGACACTTATAAGAAGTTCATCACCCTTGATACCGGGCATTAACCAATCAGAGATAATCACAAGAATGT
>QNER01000601.1 GCA_003646175.1 Candidatus Parabeggiatoa sp. nov. 1 | reverse complement strand
GAATGATATCCTAGGGCGTTGCCCTAGGCTAGTATGTCAGCCCCTTTCAGGGGCAAAGCAGCGTAAGGCTTATTTCCGGACAACTCTAATGTTATACGAACTTAGTGTTTGCTGTACTAGGGCAGCGCCCTAGGAACTTGCGCCCTAGGAACTTGCGCCCTTTCAGCACTGGGGCGTTGCCCCAGGCTATAATAATTCGCCCCGTTGGGGCTGAGTAGTTACGAGCCTAAGTTTTTGAAAAAACTGTCAAGTTCAACAAAATGTTGTAGTCAATTTAATTGGGAATTGGATCGTAGTTAAAACTTTATATTAGCGAATCGCAAATAAAGAATAAAAGAGGGGCCGTTAGAATTTGATTGGGAATTGGGATCGCAGCTAAAACTTTTTGTGCTCAAAAAATTTTAGCTGGAATTGGGAATTGAGAATGGGGGATGATACTGTTATAGATGTTCAGATAATTAATTTCACAACTCAAAGTTAAACGGATACTATCCCAAAAAAGGGATAGCATCCGTTTCGTTACATTATTTTTCTGAAAAACGATAGAAAGAAAAACAATAAGTTAATGAACCATTCTCCATGACCTATGATCCATTCTTCAATTTGCCAACGCCGATTCAGGATTATCAAGCACTGGTTGCAGGTTCAACGCCACGACGGCTTGTTTAGGGGCCGGTTGGCGGGTTAACATGGTTAACAAGGAGGCTATTCGTTCACGCATTTGACGGCGATCCACTATCATATCGATAGCACCGTGCTCAAGCAAAAATTCGCTGCGTTGAAAACCCTCAGGCAAAGTTTCACGCACTGTTTGTTCAATCACACGCGGCCCCGCAAAACCAATCAGGGCGTTAGGTTCGGCAATATTAATATCCCCCAACATGGCAAGACTGGCTGAAACGCCGCCCATCGTCGGATCAGTTAATACCGATATAAATGGTAGACCATGTTGGTTAAGGCGATTAAGGATTGCACTGGTTTTAGCCATTTGCATGAGCGAAAATAGGGCCTCTTGCATGCGAGCCCCCCCACTGGCCGAAAAACAAACAAGAGGAGTGCGGTGCTCGATGGCAGCATTGGCACCGCGCACAAACCGTTCACCCACAACGCTACCCATTGAGCCGCCCATGAATCGAAATTCAAAGGCACAGGCCACTAATGGCACACCATAAACTTTACCTCTGATGGCTAAAAGTGCATCTTTTTCATTGGTGGCCTTTTGCCCTTGCACGAGGCGGTCCTTATATTTTTTACGATCACGAAATTTGAGCGGATCGATGGAGGATAGGTCGGCACCAATTTCTTGACGTGGTTCGGGATCAAGGAAACTTTCCAAACGTTTACGTGCCCCAATGCGTAAATGATGGCTACATTTTGGGCAGACATTCATAAGACGCTCTAATTCTGGGCTGTACAATACCGCTTGACAAACCGGACATTTGCTCCAAACACCTTCTGGCACAGTGTGTTTGCTTTTTTTGCCATCGGTGCGGATGCGGGCGGGTAAAAATTTTTCAAACCAACTTGGTTTCATTTTCAGTTACCAGTTATTAGTTATCAGTTATCAGTGGATCGAAAACCTTTTTAATGAGTCTGGGGGTGGGCAAGCGTGCGCAAGAAATAAATCCGTTTTGGGTTGTGAATTTTCGCCTGCTTGCCGGCCCCAAATCGTATGGATTTTAATAATCACGCTTTGAGCAAAGTGTTAACACAAAATAACTTAGCTCAAAGCGCGATGCGTGAGATAAAATTATTGAATTTAATGTGTGACAAAGTCAAATTAGCAATTAGTCATTTTTTTGGTAGGAATCTTAATTGCTATTTCTATAATTACTAATTACCAAATAAGCAGGTAAACAAAAGCTTTTTAACATTTTAATCTATGTGCAGGACAAAAATGTCATCAAGTCGTGATGCTATCGCTTTGTTTCTGCGATAGTCTCACTCAAAAACCGCAGAATACGCACTGTTCTCTCCACACCACATTTTTTCATCACAATTTTTGCACACAACCCAAAACCTCAAAAGTGATACTATCGCAAAAACCAGCGATAGCATCACAACGTGAACACTTTTTGGTCCTGTACAAAACATTTTAGCAGTACAAAGTGCCGCTTCGCTGCGCGAAGTACTCAAAAAAAATGTTAATTTTTTCATCACACCCGAAATTTTGGCACACAACCCTCGCAAAAACCAGCGATAGCATCACAACGTGAACACTTTTTGGTCCTGTGCAAAACATTTTAACAGTACAAAGTGCCGCTTCGCTGCGCGAAGTACTCAAAAAAAATGTTAAAATATTTATTTATGTGTACCTACTGACTAAGGTTATAATACCACTTACCGTATAGTCATCCAGAAAAGTTATTTGTCTTTGGGAAAAACCTTCGAGATTTGTTAAACCTCGAAGGAAGGTTTTGTACAGAATTTTTCTGGACAACATTCACAAAACCAACAGGAAACATTATGCCTGACGACGACTTACAAACAACCGATGAACCAAGAGAACGTTTTATTCCCATTAGTAGGCAGGAAATTGTGGCCGATTTATTGGCAGCGCCCCATTGGAGTCCTGAAGACAAACAGCAATTTGAGGAGTTTTGCCAAATCTTCACTGCTCTTTATCATTATAAGTTTCATGCTCACTTGGAGGAGTTGAAACGTTGCTATACCCCTTTCAATCCTGATAGTGATATTGTCAGCACTCACGATTATTCCAAAGAGGAGCAGCAACAGCTCCGCGACACGTTGAACGAGGAAATGTGTCAGTTGCTCAACAATGCCAATTATGAGGAGATGACAATTGACGAGCTCAATCGTGCCATAAGCGCAGACTCATTCTATGGGGTGAACGTTTCGGTCGATTTGGAGGACTTTGAAAGACTGATTGTCTATTATCGCGGCTCTGCCATAGAGGTGAAATATGTACGCGATTGGAAAAAGCTCTTTTTGTCTCAAAAACCCATTGAAATCCCGATCTACAAGCGCATGTTTTTGTTAATGAAGTTTAAAACGCAACAAGAACTGGTACAAGAGCGGGTTGGGAATTGGTTAAAGGACAAGGCAGACGAAAACCAGGCCAAGGCAGAACCTGTCGATGAAGAAAAACAGGCCAAGCTAACGGCCAAACTTGAAAAAAAGGCCACCAAGCAGATACAGTACTCCCGTCAAAACCTACCTGAGGATCTGACTGAAGATCATGTTTTTTTGAAGTTGTTTAAAAATATCCCTCGCACGGATTTGGAAATGCTTTTTCCTAACCAAAATGTGCAACTTAAGCTGTTTGATAAGATCAAGTTAGCGGTAACCGGCGGCGGCGGCACTATTGGTGGGGTAATTTCAGTCTTTCTCAAGGCCGCATCGGCTAATATTTTCATGTTTGTTGGTGCCGTTTTTGGGTTAGTCGGGATTATCTTTCGTCAGATTATGAGTATTTTCACGCAGCGCACTAAGTACATGATGACGCTATCACGCAATCTGTACTTTCACAATCTGGACAATAACTTTGGCGTGATGAATTACCTGATTGACATGGCTGAGGAAGAAGAAGGTAAGGAGGTGATTTTGGCTTATTATTTTCTTCATACCATGCCTGAGAAAAATCACACCAAGGAGGAACTTGATCGCGAAATAGAACGTTATATCCAACACAAGTATGGTGTCGCGATTGATTTTGAAGTCGATGATGGGCTGCGTAAATTGCGTGAGGAAGGTGTTTTAACAGAGCAGGCGGGTATTTTGAAAGTCCTTGACTTACAAAAAGCCAGTGCCTGTTTGGATAAACAGTGGGATAATTTTTTCAATCCAGATGACGGACATTAAAACACACGAACAACCGGTTTCTCAACCGGAGTCAGTTGATCCTTTAGAGAAATTACCAGAATCCGGTAGCGATGTTTTGGCAACATTACCAGAACGAGAACGTGACGCTCTGGCGGAGTTACCAGAACGAGAACGTGACGCTTTGGCGGAGTTACCAGAACGAAAACGTTATGCTCTGGCGGAGTTACCAGAACGAAAACGTGACGCTTTGGCGGAGTTACCAGAACGAAAACGTTATGCTCTGGCGGGACTGCCAGAACGGGAGATCTATGCTTTAGCGGAATTACCAAAACTGGGGGTTGATACTTTAGCAATCTTGCCAGAACGGGGCCGCGATGTTTTGGCAGAATTGCCGAACAGAGGATATGATGTTTTAGCGAGGCTACCTGACTATAAAAGACGAGCCCAAAGGAATCGAAATAAACGCTATAATTCTAGCTGGTAACACATTGCTTTACTTGAGGTTTCGTTCATTACAAACTATTGTTTAAAACAACACTTGAAAAAAAAGGGTGGATTACGCCGCTAAGGATCAGCAAATAAATAACTTCCAGCTCAAGTACCCTAAAGGGCACTTCACCCGAACAAAGGGAAGTTAATTTTTCTTTAATCCTAAGGCGGGTAGTTCGCCCTTTTTATTTTAGCGGAGTCCAAACTTTAGTTTGGGTGCCTTCTTTTAGTGTTCAGCATATCAGGAGTACAAGGCGAACCTTGTACGAAAACCTATCAGGAGTACAAGGCGAACCTTGTACGAAAAAACGCGTGATGATTGCATAAGTGACATTGCCAAGTTATTGTGACTGGCAAATAATGAATTTGCCTTTGCAATCAACATAACTGAAATATTTTTTTAAGATATGAACATAATTCTTGGTTTTCCAATTGCGTTGCCAGCACCCCTTTTTTGAAATGCCACTGATACCGGATTTGTTGCCTTCGTGTACGGTGAAATAACAGGGCACTTGATAAGAGGCACACAACGCAATAACGTTGCGCATCGCTTGCCCGTCATCAATGACATTTAACACATTATTGCAAACAATTGCGTCCGGATTACAGGCCAATGCTTTTTCGTTTTCGGCTTCAGAGCGGTTGAATTTATCATAAATATACAATTTAACGCCCAGCCCTGTTGCATAGATTTTATTTGCGTCATATTTACCGCCACCAATGTCAAGGACAGTTGAGCCTACAAGGTATGGCAAAACGATTTTAATACCGGGATTGACTTGGTTAAGGCTGGTTGCGGCACTGGTCATTTTTTGCATCTTGAAAATTTTTGGCATGTTGAAAGCGTGTGATCTCCAGTTGAGGTAATCATCAATATATTTTAAATTTTACCTAATGTGGGGAACAATGCAAAGTCTCTTTTCCCCTTTCCTTACTACCTATCAGTTTTTAAACTTTCAACACAGAGGCACTTCGTTCCCCGGAGTTTCACAGAGTAAAATTTTATACTTTATTTTCTGTGTAATTTTGTGGTACTAGGTAAATTTTGTGTTGAAAAATAATGAATTTTACAAACT
>QNER01000600.1 GCA_003646175.1 Candidatus Parabeggiatoa sp. nov. 1 | reverse complement strand
TTCTGTATAAAACCTTCTTAATCTTTTCAGTAAACTGACATTTTGATCTGTAGGCGCACAGTTGAGCAATAATGCTTCTATAGATTTTCAGAAAAATAACGTAACGAAACGGATGCTATCCCTCGATGGGATAGTATCCGTTAACTTTGACTTGTGAAATTAATTATCTGAACATCTATAGTAAAACCGTTTTACCAATATTATTGGGCATGCCAATTAAGTTCACTCGTCTCAATTCAGAGAGTTTAGTTTTGTTAAAATCTCTAAATTTGTGTATTGCTATTTTTTTTATCAATGCACTTGGCATCATTAGACTCCTTAAAAAAGAACCAAAGCTAAAGCTTTGGACTCCAAAATCACTACTTATCTTGACAATGTCACATTTCAATCATAACGCTGTTTTTTCGCCTTGTACTCCTTTAAAATCACACCCGGTTTCGTACAAGGTTCGCCTTGTACTCCTTTAAAATCACGCCCGGTTTCGTACAAGGTTCGCCTTGTACTCCTGATAATATGACATTGTCAAGTTATTTAGGACTACCGAAAAGGATTTCATAAAGGTTGATTCAAATACGCCCTAATCGTACTCATCGCTTGATACGGATCCGTCACTTCACACACGGCCCACCGCCCAAATTGCCTGCTATTATTGACGGCTGGTATCCACAAATTCTTAACAGTTTCCATTTTAGTATCTTTATCGGGCAGTTTTTCCCCGGAGACTTCAATAATCAAGTTTAAAAAATCCTCATGTCCATCATCAACTTTAGCAATGAAGTCAGGGAGGTAATGATGCTGTTTGCCTTCAAAGGTATAAGGTATTTTAAAATCAAGTTGATGGTTTTTGACATAAGCGGCAACTTCATCCATAGATTGTAGTGCTTGAGCAAATTGACGTTCCCATTTACTGTCTAAAACAATATGGGACAGATGACACTTATGATTAGTGACATAAACCGGTTTACTGGTGCGGTAATCAATATCCTCGGTAGAACCCTCCGTATGACGTGGTGGTAAAATGGGCTTTAAAATCGGTTGCCCAGCCTGAGTTTGTAAACGTTGCACGATTCGATTGGCTGCATTATGTTTTAGTTCTTCATACCATAACAATTGCGGAAAGGTATTATCACGACAGATTAAATACGTCTCCATCCAATGCTTAGTAATCTGTAGCACTTGTGGAAATAGCCAAAATTTTACTTTATTCTGCACCGCTTGTCCAATGACATGATGCACCCCTTTATCGCAGCCTTCTTGTTCAAAATACTTTTCTAAAATCAATTGAGCCAATAAAAAAGCAATCTCACTGACACGTTTATTTTTAATTTCATCGGGACTTTGCAGACTTGACTCCCCAGCAATTGGCGCGTTTTCAGTTATCGTGGAAATATCCTTACTGGTGAGTATGTATTGAACGCCTTCATCAAATTGATAAATCAAACATTCTCCAATTAATTCATGGCGATAACCGATAACATGCGGAAAAGTGATTAAGCTATCGGCTCGTTCATCAACTGTGTAAACCAGAGTTGTCTCCTTAGGGGGCTTGGGTTCAGGTGAGCCACCGGCGGTGGGGATAAATTCAAACGGCACGCCATAGATTTCCGCATATTCCGCCGGAAAAGCTTCAAACTTAACCATTTTACCTTCAACTTCTACGGTATGAGGTTCGGTTTCGTAATTAATACGACGTAAACCTCGCCCCACCACTTGCTCACACAATAATTGAGAACTAAAGGCTCTTATCCCTAAAATATGGGTCACACTATTAATGTCCCAACCCTCGGTAAGCATTGATACTGATACCACACACTTGATATGTTCACCCAGTTTGCCTTTTTTGCCAACGGTATTCATCACTTCCCGCAATAAATCTTCATCAGTGATATTGTCAACACTGCGCCCTGGATAGCGTTGCTTAATTTCGGCCTTCAATTCTTCTATTTCAGTGCTGATTAATTGCTTAAATTCTGGACTCAGGGCTTCACCGGATTCTAATTGTTGACTGTCTATTAGCACAGTATTAGGCCGTTCTAACCATTGCCCATTTTGGACGTTACTAAAAATAGGCAATTTCCCTTTAGTCAATAACTTATCACCATTGGGCAAATCTTTTTCATAACCAGCGATATAATCAAATACCAGTTTAGAAGTTGTGGTATTATTGCACACCACAATAAACACAGGTGGCATACTATCCGGATAATCAATGCGGCGCTTATCCCATAAATTATAAGCCTTATGATAGTTATCATATAAGGTACTTAACGCATTTTCAAATTCTTGGGGATAAACAAACTCAGTTTCTTGGCTTTTGCGAGTCCCTTTAAAAGCTTTACCGATATGTTGCCAGAGATTACGATTAATCGGATTTTCATTAATCGTATTATCATCAACCGGCACCCGAGGCACTTTAACAATCCCACTTTCAATCGCATCGGTTAGGGAAAAATCACTAACCACCCAAGGAAACAGCGTTCCTTCACCATAGCCGGAACCGGCTAAAAAGAACGGGGTGGCCGATAAATCATAAACCGCTTTTAATCCGAGTTTATTTTTAATCTGTTCTAAGCCAGTAATCCAAGTGCGGGCTTCTTGAGCATTGCGTTCGGCCTCTTTCCTCGCATCCCCGGTTAATTTTTCGGACTTTTCCTCAATGGGCTTGCGATGGTAACAATGATGGGCTTCGTCATTAATCACGATAATCTCTTTACCCAATTCACCACAGACACGTCTTACCATTTGTCCTGGGGTTTCTTTGAATAAATCGGGGTTACGGGATTGCCCTAAAATATTTTTAGTGAGTTTAGCCGCGTCAATATTATCTTTCAGCATAAAGGCATGATAATTGGTAATTACTATTTTGGCTCTACCCAAGTCTTGTAAATAGGTATTCGGTACTAACTCAAGTTTGTGATAATAGTTTTCAGCGTCATTAGGCAATAATATCCGTAACCGATCACGAATGGTGATGCCGGGCGTAACGACTAAAAACTTATCGGTAAAGCGTGGGCTTTTCGGATGCGCTATTTTATTAAGCACTTGCCAAGCGATAACCATTGACATCACGACAGTTTTACCGCTACCGGTTGCCATTTTACCGGCTAAACGATTGAGTACTGTGCAATTTTCGGGTGTGGCTTGCTCATTTTTCAATGCCAAGTCATCTAGCAGATTTTTACCCGCTTTATCTTTATTCGCAGCTTCAGTTAAATAGATAATGGTTTCAAGGGCTTCGATTTGGCAAAAAAATAATTTATGCTCTTTAGCGGGTGCTTGCCAATGTTCTAATAATCGCCGAGTGATTTGAGTGATATGAGGGTAATTTTTATTACGCCAAATACCGACTTGTTTACGAATCGCATTGATTAAATCATTAGGGGTGGCACGGCTTTGCATTTGATAATCCATTGCCGTTTGCCCATTGCGCTGCTGTTTGGGCTTGGGTATGGGAATGAAATAAGTGCTTTCCCGCCGCCCTTTAATGATCTTGTTAGTGATGCCGGTGTCAGTAAATTTAAAGTGCCGCTTAGGCATTTCAAACGGCGAGTTAATAACCGGGTTTTCTATCATATCTGTCATTTCTTCAAATACCTCGTTATCTAACCAGAATTAAGTACAGTGGATTTTTCAGGAGTACAAGGCGAACCTTGTACGAAAAAACGGCGTAAAAATTCTTCAATCCGGTAAATCCTGATTCAGACTGAATTAACCGGATAAATCTTAAACCCGAAAAATATTGATACTTCGTTCACAGCTATGCGAGTTCAATCCTTCATTTTATGACAGTTTGTGAATGGTGGGTTGCTCTTGCTTCGCTTTACCCACCCTAGGTTCACTTTTTTCTTCAAATTCAATCAGTTCTTTGATTAAGTCATCGCAGACTGCAACGCTATCAAAATATCCTTGACAATCAATGTCAAAATTGTATCTGTATTCTTCAGCACAAACCGTAATGGCCATTAAATCACCTCGGTATTTGGATTTGTTGGTTTTAAAGGCGGTAGTGGCAATCACTTCTTCTAATAATTTATTGAGCTGAGGTGATTTAGAATAGGCACCAAACTGGCTTTTGGTCTCCAAAATATGTTTAAAAAAACATTCAAACATTTGTTGATAATGGAAACTGTGAATAGAACAATCTTGAATGTGACTACTGTTAAAAAAGTCAATAGCCACCGCATGTTCCCAAGTTTTGCCGCCGAGATTTTTTACATTTTCAAACGCGTTAAAAAGTTCTTGGTACATTATTTTCTCCGTTATTTAGTACAACGGATACACGAAATAAACGGATAAAACCAAAACCCACCCTAAATCAATCCGTTGTACTTATATATGAGTACAGCGAATTAACGAAATAAACGAATAAACCTAATCCCTCCCTGACACTATCCGTTTATTTCGCGTATCCGTTGTACTCCATAAATTCGCTGTACTCTGATTGAATACCTTGATTATGCTTCGCAGGTACGATGCAGGTGATGACTAGCTAACCATTCCATTAACCCTAAATGAACTAATGTCTCAGACGAGATACCACGTACCTGTGCTTCTTTTTCAACTTGGGCATAAAGTTCGGGGGCTAATGTGATGCGTTGCCGACGTTGGGCCCTGACTTCAAATGCCACTTCATGAGTTTGCTCCCAATAATCGTCTAGGCTGTGTGTGTCCCAAAAGTCAGCAATTTCTTCTATGGTGTTTGCTTTGGAAATGCTGGTGAGTGGTTTCTCATTATTTTCTGTCATAGCGTTTTCTCTCGGATTTATTCATGTCTCTTGCACTTTAAATTAAAGCGGTTTTAGCCAGTTTATGAATGAAAAACACGATAAGGTATCTGCCGGCATCAGTTTGACCATTTGCTGAATATACATCTTCATTAGGTTCATATCCAGATTCAACAAAACGGTATCGTGGACGATTAAAGAAGACTTCTTCCACTTCATCTTGTGTCACACGATGTTTGATAGCGAGTTTTTCAACAATGTTGGGCAACCAGATAAAATCATCGATATATAGCAATGATGAATGGTGAATGGTAAATGATGAATGATTATTTAATATAATTATCAATGAATTAAATGATATAAATGTACTTGATGCAATCGGGAAACGCTATACATTGTAAATTAATGAGTGACTAAGTTGTTAAACGGATTGAGTACAACTAATTACGTGGATAAACGAATAAAGCATCATGCGAATTGACAAAATATTTAGCACAACGGATACTCGAAAAAAACGGATAAAACCAACCCCCTAAATCGTTGTACTTCAGAAATCAACAAATAAACATAATTCATCCATGATATTATCCGCTTATTTCGCGTATCCGTTGTACTCAATCTAATTCTGG
>QNER01000599.1 GCA_003646175.1 Candidatus Parabeggiatoa sp. nov. 1 | reverse complement strand
AGGATTTTCATACACTTGCGCGTTGGCAAAAACCCCGCTAGACAAGAAGCAAAGGCACAACATTGTACCCAGATACGTTTTCATCATCACACCTCCATAAAGTTAGTTAAAAATCGGATAAGGGTTTTTTATCCATCAAAGTCATTTTCGCTGACAATGGAATTTTTTGCTTATCATGTAATTCAGCATAAAATTTTTGGAACGCTTCATTATAAGCCGTTTGTGCTGAGGTAGAAAGGTAACGAATATCTATGTGACCAAGAAATTCAATGATACCAGAATGGACGCGATCTTCATCAGTCCCCGCACCTAATTCATCCTGATAAACATTGTAAAAAGTGGTGATTTGATTAATAGCCCATTGTTCATATTTGCGGGTTTGCTTTGCTCGCCAGTTTGCGATTTGATGGTTGACTTCTGCCATCCGAGCTTGGGCTTTTTCAAGAATTTCTACCGAAGCCAATTTACTGGCTTTTTCAGCAAGTCGTTGTCGAAATTGGGTCAATTGTTCAATAGCTTCTTGAGCTTTGGTACTTTTTTCAATCTGAATTTGCTCAAATGCTTGCTCAATTTCATGCCAAACAGTCTCAGATTGTAGTAATGCAATTTCCTGTTTGGCTTGCTCTAGTTGTTGGGAGAGCGTGGCAATTTGCGTTTTGGCTATTTCCATCTTTGGCGCGATTAAAACCAATTGGCGAATAATAGATTCTGCCGAAGTCAAATAATATAAAACAAAATCAGATTGTGCAGGCTCATTTTTAGCGTTATCAATAAATTGCGTAGCCTGTTGCGCGAGTATCAAGACGGTGTTAGCGGCTTGGGCTGTTGCCAATTGTTGTTCAAACGTCGCTATTGTGTTTTCCAATTGCGTTATTTGGTGAACGATTTTTGAAGAATCGTTCTGTTTGACAACATTGGCATCAAGTGATTGTAACGCAAATAGATTTTCTTTTAACGCTTCTAGGTATGGCGTTATTTTGTCTGGATTGTCAGCGGCTGGATTTTGGGCAAGCAATTCGTCACTTTGACTAAGCAATGTTTTAACAAATTGGGCCGTTTCAGTCTGACTTACCTGAGTCATTTTATCAACGATTGACTGTTTAATTTGGGCAATGTCAGTCAATGCCTGTTGCAATTTCTCAATGTCTTGAACTGGGACATAGAGTGCTTGGGTACGCATGAAAGTATTCATGTCGCCTAACACATTGAAGGCTATTTCATAATCACCATTATCAATGCGTTGACGGCAATAATCCAACACGCTTTGTTGATAACGGTTAATTTTATCCCAATTGCCAGGCTCTTGACTGATGCCATTACTAAAGTATAGCCCAGCACTAGCCAGTTCACCTTGAACAATCAAAGCTTCGGCTTTCACAAAAGCTTGATCGGTTTTGGGGGATTGACGATTTTTGGCTCTGACATCTATGCCGGTTTTTTTGGCGAGTTCTTGTTCAAGATTTTGAACATTCAATCGCAAGTCATCAAGCGATGCTGCCAAATTGTCAATGGTTGCGATATTGTTACTGGCTTTGCCAGCATAAAACGCCATAACAACACCCATGCTAAAAATAATGATAAATACTAAAAGTGCTTTGAAATCCAAAAGTGCTTTGAAATTCATTGTTGATTATTTACCTTTTGGTTATAGTACAACGAATTTGCGAAATGTTCGGCTTCTGCGTTTCCAGCATCTTCCATTCGTTTTTTTCGGAAAGAAGTTGTACTCAGCGATTAATAAATCCGTTTAATCCGTCAATCTGTTGTACTCAGTTTGGATATCCCGCTTTGACAAGCCGATACTCATAACTCGTTCGCTTGCAACAGTGCCTTATCATCTGAGTTTTCATTCACTAACTCTTGCAACGCATTGATACAAGTGGGCTGCGTTAGCGTGTTGGGTTTGCAAGGTTTGCAGATAAATAGGTTTTCGAGGTTCAAGTTTTTGCGCGCAAAAACTTGAACCTCGAAAGGAGTCCAAGCTTTAGCTTGGGCTTGCCAAACTAAAGTTTGGACTCCACTGTTTGCTATCTGTGAAACTATTTATCTGAACATCTATATTACCTATTACCTATTACCTATTACCAAGGGGTGGTGCCGTGAAGTTCCATTTGCTATTAAAACTTTATTCCATTTTTATTGCATCGTGTTAAGTGTATAAAAAACAATTAGTTACCTATATTATTTTTATTTACAATTCGCTTTAACAGTTTTTGCGCGCAAAAACTTTAGGCGCGAACATCAATTCGCAGCTAACATTTTTTGTGCACAAAAAACTGATAAAGCGAACACCATTTTCACCACTCCACACTATTACCTATTAATGGTGGTTTCGTTCCTGGTTAACTTGCACGAGTTTCACCACACAGATGTCACTGCTTTGTTGAGGTATTAAAACAAGGGTGTGTGTATTGTAATGCGTGTTCCCCGTCGCCACAAGCGACGGCACTGTATTTTTCGTAAATTCGCTAACTTGAATATTGGGGTTTAACTTGCCTTTTCGTACCAGGTTCGCCTTGTACTCTTCGTCAGAACAATTTTTTTTTCGTACCAGGTTCGCTTTGTTAACCATTTCAAAAAGAACAGATTATTATGTCTCTTAATCTTACCCAAGAATTTCCTCTCAACGATAATATTAATATTGTTTATCTCAACCATGCCGCAAGTGCTCAGTGGCCGCGGCGCACTGTCGAAGCTGTGCAGCGTTTTGCCCAAGAAAACATGACCCAAGGCTGCAAAAATTATGCACAATGGAAACAGCAAGAAATGCAATTGCGTGAACAGTTCCATAAGCTGCTCAATGCGCCGGCTGTAGACGATATTGCGCTGCTTAAAAATACTTCCGAAGCCCTTTCTGTGGTGGCTTATGGATTGACATGGCAAGCTGGCGATAACGTTATCATCACTGATCAAGAATTTCCAAGCAATCGAATTGTCTGGGAATCTTTGCAAAACCAAGGTGTTACAGTACATCAAGCCCCAATCGCTAAGACTTCTGCTTATTGGCGTTGGTTAACGCACGTACTCGTTTAATTGCGGTGAGTTCTGTGCAGTACTACATTTTGACTTGTGTATAACTGAAAAATTTTCAGGTATTATGAATTTTTTGTAGGGTGGGCAACTTCTTTACGTTGCCCACCTTCTCGGTGGGATCGATACGGACCTTGGTGGGCAAAAAAGGCCTGGGTGGCTACATTTTGACTTGTGTATAACGATGAGAGGTTTCACCTAGGGAATTGATAGGTGGTAAGGACTGATACAGGATAATTGAGATCTGTTAGAATAATACTTGAAAACAAATTTGGGGGTAGTCCAGTATCAGTGGTGATGGTGTTCAAACGGATACTATCCCTGCAAGGGATAGCATCCGTAAAATAAAATCCGAGAATGAAGGAAAGAAGTTGTACTCAATTGATAGATGGTAAAATAAAAAAGGTAAACCTGTGATATTAAGCGATTTAATTGTCAGCTATTTGAAACAATTTAAGGTGGAATATGTCTTTGGCGTACCGGGTACACCCCTTAGCCCGCTGTACGATGCTCTTGCACGTAGCGAAAGAAAAGGTGGCAGTCCTCGGGCAATACTCACCCGACATGAGAATGGTGCCGCTTTTATGGCTGACGGTTATGCTCGTGAAACCGGTAAGATTGGGGTATGTTGTGCAACTACCGGCCCGGGGGCAACTAATCTGATTACTGGTGTCGCTTCAGCTTATGCCGATCATGTGCCTTTGCTAGTGATTACGGCACAAACTTTGTTACCCAATTTCAGCTTAGGTGCCTTTCAAGAATCCTCGGCCGATGCTTTGGACATCGTGGGCATGTTTGAACACTGTACTCGCTATAACACGCTCATAACCCACCCCAACCAATTTGAGAAAAAATTGGCTGCCGCTTTGACGACAGCCTTACAGCCACCCAAAGGCCCGGCGCATTTAAGTGTGCCGATCGATATTTTTGGTTCTCCAGCCAGTTCGCCGCTCGCTTTCCCCAATTTGCGGCAGTTGTTGACGAAATCGACATCAGTGGTGGATTTGGCGGCATTGGAAACGCTCTGTCAGGATTTGTCTCAGGTTTTAAGCCAAAACCGTAAAGTTGTTTTATTGATAGGGCATGATTGTAGGGATGCTACGCCGGAGATTATGACGTTTGCTGAGCTGATTGGCGCACCGATTATCACCACCCAGCGCGGCAAATCGTGGATAAATCCGTATCATCCTCTGGCTCGCGGCGTATTCGGCTTTGCCGGACACCAAACGGCCCGCACAGCACTGACAGATGAGTCTGTTGATTTGATACTGGCTGTCGGCACTCAATTATGGGAATGGTCAACCAGTGGGTGGGATAGCGTTTTACTGAATAATAAGCTGGTACATATTCATCATTCAAAGACCTATTTTGCCCGTTCTCCTATGGCACGTTTGCACGTTTATGGGACAATCAAGACGATATTCAAGGAGTTGGTGGCGCGGATTGAGACCATGGCGCAGGCTGGTAAACTGCCTTTAACAGGAAAGGTGACGGAACCTAATGTATCGATAGCATTTTCTGCGGGACGTCGTGACAAAGACAAACTCCCGTGTGTCCCTCCTCAAATTGAAGTCCAAGCACCGGACAGTTGCCGGCGGGATAACACTTCACGACTTATCAAGCCACAATATCTGATTTGCGAAATGATACAGCGTTTTCCGCCAGAAACTCGTTTTCTCGTTGATAATAGCAACAGTGTGCCTTGGACAATTCACTATTTTTTCCATCCCCGCCCTGAAAACTACCATTTACCAATAGGGCTTGCTTCTATGGGGTGGGCTATCGGGGCTGCGGTGGGAATGGCTTTAGGTACGCCAAACACACCGGTGGTTTGCTTTACTGGCGACGGCTGTTTTTTGATGAGTGGACAAGAAATCACGGTGGCGGTGGCAGAACGGTTACCGGTGATTTTTGTGGTATTAAATGATCACGCTTATGGAATGATTAAACACGGACACCGCTTAGTCGGCACAGAACCGGTTGATTTTGCAATTCTACCGGTGGATTTTGGTATGATGGCGAAAGCCGTGGGTGCCAATGCCTATACCATTCGACATCTTGAAGATTTTGAGCAGATTGATTATCACGCTTTGTGTACACGTAGTGGCCCAACTTTATTGGATGTCTATATTGATCCAGAGGAAGTGCCACCTTTGGGCATGTTTTAAAAACACCCCGAAATTAGGTCGTTCAAATGTCAAGCAAGCTAAAAAAATTCCTGATTATAACGGATTCTGTTGATAATAAATTCAATATGACATTTCGTGATGCTATCGCTTTTTTGGCGATAGTATCACTTTTGCACTTTAAAATCCTTAATAGGCTTGTCCGTCAATTTT
>QNER01000598.1 GCA_003646175.1 Candidatus Parabeggiatoa sp. nov. 1 | reverse complement strand
CCCATCCCTTAACGAATCGCTCGCTACGGTTGCTTTGGATGGCAATCTTTGCCGTTGCACTGGTTATCAGGGCATTAAACGTGCTGTGAGCCTACTCTGTCAACAATTCGCTTTACCTGATGTGGACCCAATAGAACGAATCAAATGGTTGGTTGACCAACAAATTTTACCGACTTATTTTTTAGAAATTCCTCAAAGGCTGCAAAAATTTCCGGCACCTAAAAATCATTTAACCAGCATTTCGCACTGCTCAACTGTCGTAGCGGGCGGCACAATCCCATGGCTTCGTTCCTCATCAAAACCGGTGGTATTTTTATCTCAACGTAAGGAGTTAAGCGGCATCCGAATTGGAGCAGAGCACTGTTATGTTGGTGCGACGACTACAATGGAAGTCATAAAAAATTCACCCGCCATGCAAAAATTATTTCCGAAAATTGAGAAATACTTTGATGTGGTTGCCTCAACCCCGATTCGGCACCGGGCAACGCTAGGTGGTAATATTGTCATCGCTTCACCTGTAGGAGATTTAAGTATCTTTTTTCTCGCTTTGGGAGCATCCGTTGATTTGAACTATGGTCAAAATCAACGTACAGTACCATTGAAAGATTTTTTCAAAGGTTATAAACAGATTGACAAGCAGAATAATGAACTTGTGGAAGGGGTGCATTTTCCGCTGCCAGATCGTCATGCTTATTTCAATTTCGAGCGAGTGTGCAAACATGCAGACTCAGAAATTCCCAGTGTTAACTCAGCAATCCAAATTCAAATGAATGACGGACTCATTCAACAAATCCATCTGTCAGCTGGAGGTGTTGCTCCAATTCCGCTTTATTTGACAAATACGGTGAATTATTTGCTAGGTAAAGAAATCAATGTTGGAGTAATCCATGAAGCGGGAAAAATTGCCCAAGCAGAAATATCCCCCCTCAGTGATGTGCGTGGTTCAGCGGAATATAAGCGTTTGTTATTGCGTCAATTATTTTATGCCCATTTTATCACGCTTTTTCCGGAACAAATTGATGGTCTGGAGATATTGCAATGAAAAATATTGATACGTTCCTCCACGTTAAAGGGGAATCACAATTTACAGATGATTTGATTGTACCTGAAGGCACATTACATGCGGCGGTTTTTTCATCCTCAATCGCACACGGTAAAATCACTCATCTTAATTTGGACACAGCCAAACAAATTGATGGCGTTTATGCTATTTTAACGGCTGATGATATACTGGGCGATAATCAAATTGGTGCAATTATCCCGGATGAACCTCTGTTAGCTACTTCGGTCGTTCACTATATTGGTCAACCCATTGCAGTTGTGATTGCTAAAACTGCTGATATAGCCCGTACAGCAACCAAGACTATTGTTATTGATTTTGAAGAATATCCAACGATATTCGATGCCCGTCAAGCTTATGCCAAAGGACAATTAATTGGCTCGCCTCACACACTATCACTGGGAAACATTGAAACAGTGTGGAAAAATTGTGATGTAATTGTTGAAGGGAAAGTTGAATCCGGCGGGCAAGAACACATCTATTTAGAAACCCAGAGCGTGTTTGCCTATCCAACAGAAAATGAGGGCTTAAAGGTGATATCCTCGACCCAATCTCCAAATGATGTGCAACGTCTGATTGCGGGTGTTTTAAATTTACCCATGCACAAAATTGAAGTTGATGTTTTGCGCTTAGGGGGAGGATTTGGTGGTAAGGAAAGTCAAGCCACAGCTTGGGCTGCCATGACTGCTCTTGCAGCATTTAAACTAAAAAAACCTATCAAACTGGTTTTGCGCCGTGATGAAGATATGCGTATGACCGGTAAACGCCATCCTTATTCGTCCGATTTCAAAATGGGTTTAACCCATAACGGTCAGATTCTCGCTTATGAAGTGACTTTTTATCAAAATGCGGGAGCGGCGGCTGATCTTTCCCCGGCGGTTTTAGGACGCAGTCTATTTCATGCGACCAACAGTTATTTTATTCCGCATGTGAAAACGACGGGTTACATCTGTCGCACCAATTTACCCCCAAATACGGCTTTTCGTGGATTTGGAACTCCGCAAGCTGTATTTGTAATTGAATCAGCGATTTTTAAAGCCGCCGAACAAATGGATGTTGCCCCTTCATTTATTCAGAAAAAGAATTTGTTAAAAACCGGTGACGAATTTTCTTATGGGATGAAAGTGGAAAATAGTCAAGCTTCTCGCTGCTGGGAAAAGGCGGAACACGAGATAGAAAAAAGGTATCAAGAAATAAATTTTTTTAATAAAATCAATCCCTTGCGAAAAAAGGGACTGGCTATTATGCCCATTTGTTTTGGTATTTCGTTCAATGGTGCTTTGTTTATGAATCAAGCCAATGCTATTGTCCATATTTATACAGATGGCAGTATCAGTGTGAGTACCGGCGCAATTGAAATGGGGCAAGGGGTCAACATGAAAATTCGACAAGTCATTGCCAACATTTTCTCAATACCATTGAGTCGAGTCAATGTCGAAAGTGCTAATACTAAGCGTATTGCCAATATGTCTCCCACTGCGGCAAGTTTAGCAGCGGATTTAAACGGTAATGCCACTAAACTGGCTTGTCTTAAGCTTTTAGATCGTCTCAAAACGTTTGCCGCTAAAAAACTCAATGCTGTTTCAACGGAAGACTTGCAACTCAAAGAAGAAGTGCTTTATTTAAAAGGTGAACCAACGGATTTAACATGGCAAGGGCTGATTGGTGAAATGTATTTGAATCGTGTTTCCCTCACTGCCCATTCACATTACAGCATACCTAATCTGTATTTTGATGAAGCCAAAGAAAAAGGGCACCCTTTTGCTTACCATGTTTTTGGAACCGCTATGGTAGAAGTCACATTGGATTGTTTGCGTGGTACCTATCGGATTGATACAGTCAAAATTGTCCATGATTTTGGTAAAAGTTTAAATCCACTCATTGACAAAGGACAAGTCGAAGGTGCTGTCGTGCAAGGCATTGGTTGGATGACGATTGAAGAACTCATGTATGCCAACAATGGTTCGTTATTGACAGATACATTAGCCAATTACACGATCCCTGATATTCGTTTTGCACCAGATATTCAAGTGGATTTCTTAGAAAATTCAGAGAATCCACTCGGACTATTTAATTCCAAAGCAGTTGGCGAACCACCTTTTCTGTATGGCATCGGGGCTTATTTTGCCATTTTGCAGGCGATGAAAGCTTTTCGTCCCACATTGGCTGGACAATTTTCGGCACCCTTAACTTCAGAAAAGGTATTGCTGTCTCTGTATGAAAATTAGCCTTAACTACACTTGGCTAAATATATGGCGTGGCATAATTATCTATTCCGTTGGTGATACCATTGCTGCATTGATTTTGGCTGAATTTTCGATTTATCGTTTGGTTGGGATCATGTTTGTGGGGGGGACATTTTACGCCCTAGAAATTCCCAATTATTTTCGCTGGATTGATAGTCAAATTGCTGAAAGCCGTAATCTACATGATTCCGTTAAGAGAACCATGCTAGCGATGCTTTATTTCAATCCGATTTGGATTGCCCGTCATCTCTTTTTTATTCATCTATTTTCCGGAAATTGGCATCAAATGAGTTGGGCATTGATTACGGTAAGTCTCTGGGCTTTTGTCGTGAATATCCCGATTTCCTTATTGGCAAATTATCTCATCCAAAATAAATTATCCTACCATTGGCGATTTTTTGGCAGTGCTGTTTTTTCTGGACTGATGGCTATTTATTATGCATTTAGTGAGGTTTTTTTTAGATGAAAGACAAAAATGTGTGGCAATTAATATATGATTGTTTGCATAAAGACATTCCGGTGGTTCTACTGATAGTAGTGGAAAGCGATGGCAGTACACCTGGGCGAGTTGGCTTTAAAATGGCTGTGACAGAAGAAGGGACTTTATTAGGAACGATTGGGGGCGGCGCTATTGAACATCGCTTTGTCAACCAAGCAGAAATGAAGCTTAAAAACCAAGATTTTTTTGCCCTGTGTCAGCGTCAAATTCATCATCAACAAGCGACGACTAATCGCTCTGGCATGATATGCGGTGGTATGCAAACAGTGGTGATTTATCCTTGTCAGCCCCAAAAAGATTTAATCACTATCAAACGACTTACTCAAGCAATTGACAATCAAGAACAAGGAATATTAAAAATATCACCCTCTGGCATATCATTTACATCGCATCAACAGAACGCGGCGAATTATCAATTCAAATTTCAAGCAGAAAATGAATGGCAATACGAGGAAAATGTGGGTTTAATCAGTACTGCTTATATTATTGGTGGTGGGCATGTTGGACTCGCATTATCTCGTATTTTAGCCATGCTGGATTTTTACATTGTCGTTTTAGATGAACGTGCTGAAATTAATACCTTCCAAAATAATACTGATGCTAATGAAAAACTGATTACCGCCTTCCATCAAATTGAACAGCATATTCCAGACGGTGAGCAAAATTATGTATTTATTATGACACCGAATCATCGGGCTGATGAAGTCGTATTACGACAATTACTTGCGAAAAAATTGGGATATTTAGGTATGATGGGTAGTGCATCAAAAGTTGATGAAATCATTCAGCATTTACAAAAAGATGGCATTTCATCAGAACAATTGCAATGTCTTCATGCGCCGATTGGTTTACCCATTAGGAGCCATACACCGACGGAAATTGCCATTAGTATTGCTGCTGAAATCATTTCAATTAAAAACTCATGAATATGTGAGGTTCAAATATTTGGCTCATGAGCCATTTTTTTTATTTGCATGGGAATCCTTTTTGGTAATTTTAGTTTTTTTAAAGACTTTATTTTACCAGATTTGGATTCCCTTTTTTTTCATCGTGAAAGGAAAAAATTAATGATTAAAAATCTATACCCAAGACTTTTGTTCATTTTATGGATTGCCGCTTTTGCACATCCATCAGTTGCTGAAACGATTATTGATAAAACGGAAGTGAGTAATGAGGAATATAAGGCTTTTCAAGCCGCAAATCCTGATTATAAGCAACCTAAATACTGGCAAGAATATCGTTCAAAATTTTTCATTAATTCGGTGGCGGCAAAATTAGCCCCATTCAATAAGGATACTTTTACTAAACCCAACCATCCCGTTGTTGGCGTAGATTGGTATGTCGCTAAAGCCTATTGTGAATGGAAAGGAAAAAGATTACCCAGCAGACAAGAATGGATGCAATTTGCCGGCGCGAAAGATAATAGAATTTGGCCTTGGGGCAACGAATGGGATTATGCTAAAGCCAATACGGGCGGTGAAAAATGGGGAGAGAATGATGGTTATATTTATTCGGCACCTGTCAATTCCTTTAAAGAAGGCGCATCACCATCAGGCGCGTTAAATATG
>QNER01000597.1 GCA_003646175.1 Candidatus Parabeggiatoa sp. nov. 1 | reverse complement strand
TTTGACTGATCATTTCACAAAGCCGCTCTAACCCGTAGAGTTTCCCATCACTATTTTCGGCTTCCGTGATGCCATCGGTGTATAGCACCACCACATCTCCCGGATTGAGTGTCACTTTGGTTACGGCCGTGAAATCAGCAATGTCTGGTTCAAGTCCTATCGGAAAGCCTAAGTCTATTGTGTCTATCAGTTCGACCTTGCCCTGTCGCACCACAATCATCTCTTCATGCTGCCCACTCAGAATGATTTGCCCATTGTGGTAGTCTAGTAAAGCCAGTGTTAGGTTTTTATCAGAATTCATCCGCTGCACATTGTCATAAATAGTGCGATTAATGATATTTAACATTCTCACCATATCGGTTTCCTGACTTTCTAACAGCGTCCGCACTGCGGTTTGTACCATAATCGCTAACACACCACTTTCGAGCCCATGCCCGGTGACATCGCCAATACCGATTCTGACGCGCCCATCATGTACAAGAACATCATAATAATCACCGCCCACTTCCTCGGCAGCTTCCAAAAAGTCGGCAATTTCTAACCCGTTAATTTGATTGAGCTCGTGTGGTTTAGGTAACAGCATTTGTTGCAAGCGGCGCGTAACATCCAATTCAGCACTCATGCGGAGATTTTCGGCCTTCAAACGTTCATTTAACCTCGCTATTTCTTGTTCAGCCCGCTTGCGTTCGGCAATATCCAGAGAATATTCAATTATATGGGTCAGGTTGCCCTGTTGATCAAAAATGGGAAAGCCGTGTATTTCAACATATAGGGTATTACCATTTGTATCAAGATGGATATGTTCTACAACAACCGACTTTTTAGTGTTTCTGATTTCTTTAAGAGGGCAAGGATCATTGGCACCCGTGCAAGGTTCACTGCTATTATGTGTCAACGCATGGCAAGTTACCTTCGGCCACAAGCCCAGCGAACTCGTGGCCGAATTGGCTATATCAATCTGGTAATTATTGGCATTGATAATATAAAAGGGATGATCAAGTGAATCTATGACAACTTGCAAAAATTCTCTTTGTTGTTGAATTTTTTCTAATCCTAACTTATTTTTGGTCTGTTCGGCCGCTATCAGATCATGGTGAGCCTTGATAAGCTTGGATTCTATACCACCAATAAACAAATAGAAAAATCCCAATAACGCGCCGCCAATAACAACAGAGATTGTTATCAAAAAAACTGATAAGGTTTTGAGTGCGGTTTCTTGTTCTGAAACATCATTGAGAACAATAATCTCGCCAAGTTTGCGCTTGCCCGCATCAATTAAAGGCACAAATCCACCACGATACCGTCTATCACCGACGGAAACTTGAAGAATAGCGGCCAGATAGTCATGTTTAGCATGTAATGAAGGCCTGTCTAAGGATTCTTTGAGTTCAGGAGGCATTGCTGGCATGGTTTTATCAATGATAACAACGTGGGGGAATTGTGCCCAATCGCCAGTGCGTCCCATCATCTTCAAACCTTCTTGCCAATCAGCACGATTTAGATAGGATTTATCAACGGCAAAAAAAAGTTCGACATTAATAATTTTCTTGAGTGCCACCGTGATGTGTTCAATTTCTTTACCCAGTTCAATATAGCCAATCAATTCACCGTCCACTCGCCAAGGATACACAACACGCAGAGTGAATGTTCCAAATTTACCCAACTCAATGCCATAAACGGGTGCATCTTTACGCATAGCCTCTGCCAACGTAAAGCGAGGTATCGTATCTCCATAACGCGGCGGATTGTGTACACGTAACAAGCAAACCTTGTCCAGATCAATAAAATAAAAGTGTGTCACTTGGTATTTGGGATTAAGAATTTTAAAAAATGGCAGGGCATGACGAAGCAATGCCTTTCTATCTTTGGCAAGATAAGCATCCTGAATCTTTTTATCCAGTTGTAGTAGATTAATTTGGCTTTCCAAAGCTTTGGCATCTTCATCCAGTTTCATCTGGAACAATTGTTCTATTTCCTCAAGACGTTCTTCCACATCCTCATTCAAATGCACACGTTGGAACCAGTAAATACTGACAATAGAACTTGTCAGCAGGACAAGTAATGTCAAGCTGAGAGGAATAATAATTAGTTTAGTGAGGTTTTCTTCGTTGATTTTCATATAGGAATAAACGGATTGATAACGTTATGTGCAGGACAAAAAAGTGTTCAAGTCGTGATGCTATCGCTTTTTCTGGCGATAGTATCACTAAATAGCTTTGCATCAAAACGGCTTGAATCGTTAAGACTTTTTTTTTGTTGTGTAAGCCAGGGGCGTTGCCCCTCCCGACAAACTTCGCACCAAAGGGGCTTTAAAACCTAGCCCCTTTGGTGCGAAATTAATATAGCCAGGGGCAACGCCCCTGGAACTTAATTTAATTAATTCCTATCGTGCGTGCCATTAGCATCACAATCTATCAACAACTTATTGGCGGGTAAACTCCGTTTATTCATTCAATCCTTTGTACGTACTTGTTAACATCAGATGTCCATAGCCCTTATTATAATTCCGTTTCCCGGTTTTAAAATCAAGGCACCAAAACATCGGATTGTCAAGCGAATAGAGCGTTGCGGAACAATACACACTAGGCTGGACATAAAGAAAATAACGTTTATCAGTAGTGCTTTGAGCTTTAAATAAGGTTTCCAATTCCTCTATGGTAGGCACACGCCAATTGTTAGAGCCTGCCAATTGTTTGTCATTAAGGGCTTTAGCGTAAGCAGCCGTATCACAACGACAACCTTGACAATTTCCCCCATTCTCTTTACCCACAATCTTACCTTTGGGATCATACCAAGTATAATAATGCCGACTATCTTGTAATCCGCCGTCATTGGTTTTCATTTCCCAAATTAACCCGGTTTCATTATCTTGAATGGCAGCCCATTGTTTCGCCGTTTCTGGGAAAATTTGTCCGTCATAACTGAGTTTCGTAAAACGATGCTGGCGTTGGTAACGTTGGTAAGTTATTTTGAATTGTTTGGCATTATCCAAAATAGACACTAAGGTTTGATTAGCAGTGTCTAATTGTTGTTTTATCTCTGGTTGATTGTTTGGCAATTTTTCCATAGATTGATGAATCTGTTCTAATTGTTGTGTTATCTCTGGTTGATTGTTTAGCCATTTTTCCAAAGCGCGATGAGTTTTTTTCCATTGCTGATTAGCATTGGTTAATATTGCCAACAGGGTTCGATTAGCCTGTTCCAATTGTGGTTTGATATCCGGCATTATTGTGCCAGTGTCCTGCTTGTTATTGGGTTGCGCCTGTAGCACCGACAAAAAAATTGACACCGCCATGCCAAAAATGGACGTTAAAAAAGCAAACTTCAACCCTTCCAGCAAATAGGGCAGGCTTTCCGCGATATTTTGAATATTAAAATGCCATAATCCCAAAATAATCCCGATAAAAGTGCCCAACACGCCAAGACTGACAATGGTTGGTTTGTAGTTGATATGCTGTCCACTTTTAAAGCTTTTGTGATCCGTCACCGCCAAAATCATCATCATCAAGGCAACTGTTGTGAGCAGCACTAATGTTACTATTTGTTCGGTTGTCATAACATTCTCCTAATCTTCGTTAAAGGTTCGCCTGGAACGAACAAAAACATCATCAACAATTTCAAAGCCGAGTAGTTTTAATTCTTTTTTATAAACAATCTTTGTAGATGCGAATTAAGGGTTGATAAAATCATTTAAAATTTAATGGTTAACAATAAAACGGATGGCAGGAGTCCAAGCTTTAGCTTGGACATCCAAACTAAAATTTGGACTCCTGTTTTTCTGATGCTCAAAATCGCTTTGGAAAAATATTTTTTATACTATATTTCATAATTTATAGTAAAATAACATATTGTTTTAACCATATGGAAAATGAGCAGAACTTGCGTTATTTATATTAAACTAAAAGTTTCGGTTGCTATAAGAGTTGTTAACATGGAGCAATTGTGCCTATCAAAATTATTAGTTGGAATATACAGTCAAAGTTTCCCATCGACAAAATGATGAGGGATTTAGTATCTAAGAATGCGGATATGCTAATTGTGCTGGAACCGATGAGGAGACACAAGCGCAGTGAGTCCACAATCACGTCACTAACCGAATTCAAGGACATCGCTGTCTCCTACCATAATGTGGGCGATGAAAATATATTGGTGATCTATAACAAGAAATCCATCGCCTCCGTAAATGGAATAACTTATACTGTTGTCCCAGGTGAACGAGATGCGTTACACCTAGAGGTTAAATATCGTGTTCATGGTGGTATGTCTATTTTGACAGCACATGCACCTTATCATAAAAATGACGGCTCCGCGTCGAACTACCAAAATAAGTTACTCCAGAAGGCTAAGAGTTTGGATGTTGATGTAGTGGTTGGAGACTTGAACACCTACGGACAGACCAGGGGAACAAAGAGGACTCGTGATATCGACGGAGACAATGGGTATGAAATGGTCAAGCTCGACCCAACATCAGCTGGCGGGTCGACATTAGACAAAGTATTTAAGAAACGGAAACTTAACAACGTATCCGCAACCGTAATTGACACTTTTACGGTGGACAAAGTCGGAGGTTCAAGCAGCCGGCCCCAAAGAAAGGCAGCCGAACATGCCGCGAAACAGCAGCAGAAATACGCAGACCATAAGCCAATCGTCTTACTGGATACCTAGACTTGGGCGGGGCGGGGCTTGCAACTCCGTCCCTAACGTTTTTAATAACCAAACCCCGTTGCGTCACTGGATTATTAATTCACACAGGTAGCAATACATTTATCGTTGCTTCGATTCGCAAGCTCACTCCAATATCGATTGGCTTTGGTCAGAGGATGCTTCCAATATTATTTGGATTTAACTTACTGTGTTACCACTCAAATATTTTTTGGATGGGCAGATGAATATCCATTACTTCATCAATCACCTCGCTTTCGTGGGTTCCAAACGATTTGTAATCCGCCATATTCGCATAAACCGTTACCGTTTCTAGGCTAGGAGCCACCAACCAACACGATTTTACCGACAGCGCAAAATAGGCTTCAAATTTGGCTAAGATATCATCAATGCTTTGTTTTGGTGACAGGATTTCTAATGCGACAATCGGCATTTCGGTCATTTTCATGATATCGCGTGCTTTTTTTGGCCGTGGTTCTTTTTTTTGATACAGGCAAATATCGGGGATCAGTTCATCCTTGGCTTTTACCCCAAACTGTTTCAGATCGATCTGGCTAGGATCTAAACTTAACTCGGTAATCGCTCGAAATCGTTCATCGTTATAAAACAACGCGGTCAGATTCGCCTGCGCTATACCGTGATTTAATGACCACATCTCTTTCGCCTCTTCGTCTTGATGCCCTTTGTCTTCAAATTCAACTAATTCTGTCATTTT
>QNER01000596.1 GCA_003646175.1 Candidatus Parabeggiatoa sp. nov. 1 | reverse complement strand
TTGCGTTCTGAGATGTAGCCAAACCTAGTAGACTCTTCTTTCAAATCCATTCCTAAAAGAAGTTGACGATACGAGAAACAATCGGCATAAAAAAACTACAAGGATTGTTTATAAGAAAGGATAGATATATAGGTTAATCCTTTTTTATAAACAATCCCTGTAGTTATTTTTTTATCCTTTTTTATAAACAATCCATTTGTGAAAGTTTCTGGGTAATTACTCAGCCTAAAAAATATTTAATTTTCAAACAGTTATAACTTATGTGTGAGTACATTATCAGTTAAATCTATTAACTAATAAAATCAATAAGTTATATAAAATAAATCCTATTGATATGTCTATTAATTTTTATGCACAAAATATGAATATCAATCAATCCGTTATAGTTATCATCCTTTCATAAATCCCTTTTCTTCAACAATATTTGTAGTGACATACACTCTAGCCAATTTTTTTGCAAAATGCAAAGTAAAATGCAAAGCAAAATGCAAAAAATTCGGTCACTTAGCACCGGCAAAAAACACGAAACCCTAATCAAGACAACGCTTTTGTCACTTTGGCACAAGACTTGCGTATTCGTTTCAAAGGTTCCTAAAATTCACACGGACGCCAGACGGGTGGGGTATTCAAGGAACCTTCAGTGGTTGCCGAGGTGGCGCAACTGTTTGCGCAAATAGGGTCTATCAATTCGCCTAATAAGTTTTATTCTGTTGATATCTTTTTGTCTGGTATTATTTTTTTATAATGAGTGAGTGTATATTATGAGTAAATCATTTGTTCGAGGCGTATTTTGGAGTTGTCTGTTTTTAGCTAGTAGTGCTGTCAATGTGGTATGGGCAGCTAACGATGTGCCTGGGGCTTCGAGTGAGAGTGGTACGCATGCCTTCTGGGCGGAGGTTGCACTGGACGCGGAAGCTTTTACGATTACACGGCGGGATGGCAAGGGCCAAGAAGTAAAGCACACACTATCTAAGAGCGGTAATCACCCCCCGATGATGTGCCTTCCATTCTATGGAAGATGCCTAGGGCCAGCAGATAAGGAATGCTGTGAACCTATGAAGTGTGTGTTTGTTGTAAGAGAAGGGATGGTGTGTGTGTATTGATCCCCTTTTTTCTATTTGTATAAGAGTGATTTGTGTGTGTGACTGTGACTTACATTTGTATTGTATCATATAAACATAGAAACATCTCATAAAAATTGAGATAAAATCTAAACAATAGACACCATGGTATGTGCCCCCAAATCATAATTAACTGCCTTTTTTTCGGAGAAGGCTTTTTTTTTCTTAAAATTCTACGGATACCTGGCACTTCACCAAATTTCTCTTTTCATCTAATCTTTATGAGCCGCAAACCCAGAAATCTTCAACCCAACTATTCTTATCACATCACAGTTCGTTGTAATAATCGTGAATTCAATTTGGCGCGGCAGGAGTGTCGTGACGTTTTTCTTTATGCTAGGTATAACTACAAGGATTGCTTATAAGAAAGGATTTTAACTATAATCTTACTTGGCTTTCGTGCTTCCTGCATACTACTTCTTAGTACAACTATTCCGGATTAAACGGATTTTATTGGGTAATAACAATGTAGATACGGTTTAAAAAGAACACCTTATAACAAAAGGAATCGCTCCCGTATTCAAATTGCTTTCGAGTTCATCAATCAATCCGTATAATCCGTCAATCCGTTGTACTTTCAGTTTAGTCACTATGGTAGCTACGAGCGTTTGACAGATGATGGGTTAACCCAATGGCATCCAGCGTTTTTAGAATTGGGGCAAAGTTTGGATGAATGTGCGGAAAAATATCGGCGGTTTTGTAACAACTATCACCCTAAATCGAAAACTGCTCGCAAATATGGTTGGGGGAGTCGGTTTTTGCCCCATCTAATGCCCCAGGTAGTAAGCCAACTTCACCGTTACAGCGGAACATACCTTGGCATTGCGCGGGTATCGAAAGTGAGCCGACAATTGTGGATTTCGTTATCAGCGGTTTAGGCGGGCTAATGCGTATCGCATATTTAAACCATTGTGGGGTGGGGTGATGGCATAACTACAGGGATTGTTTATAAGAAAGGATTAACTACAAGGATTGCATTTAAGAAAGGATTTATAAAAAATAATTATATTTTTTTGAAGCGATTTTTAAAATCGAAGTAAAATCTCAAAGCTAAAAAATGTGGCGTGATTGCTCAGGAGTACAAGGCAAACCTGGTACGAAACCGGGCAAAGCTAATCAAATCTCCTAAGTTTTTGAAGCGATTTAAAAAATTGAAGAAAAATATCAAAGCTAATCAAAGCTTTCAAGTTTTAGGTGTACCCATAAAATGAAAATTTGCCCGTGGTGACACAACAAAATTGATTTTCGCAAGTTCACCACCTTTTTCCATAGCACTCCTTCTTTTTAATCCTAAAAATCCTGATAAAGACACCGCGATAAAAAGTGGCAAACTAAGGGATATCCAAAAAATAAATTATCCCAGAAGGTGGGGCTAAAGCCCCACCATCTTCGATTCAAGCCCTAACGGGCTACTTAACTCGTAGAGTTTGGATCGATTAGGGTGGGGCTTTAGCCCAACTTTTAGGAATTTGGACAATTATTTTTTTTGGATTCCCTAACATCACCATGGAAGCGGAGCATACTTTGGCATTCGAGTATTGAGACTGAGCCTTTAGAAGTAGTGGTGCAGCGGTTTAGGCGGGCGAATGCGTATAATCCATTGAATTGATAATAAATTCTAAGCGAAAGTGCCGTGGTTCGGATATCGCTGTTCGTTTAGGCCTTTTACAACCTATTTTATATAATGTTTTTAGTGGCCCTTTCCCATAAATAGGCCACGGCCTTTGCTTATTATATTTATTAAATATTTTTATACGGCATTGGCCTTTTAAACCAAAAACTTTTTAATATCACATTTAAATCACTTTGAATCGTACAAAGTTCGCTTTGTACTCCTTTCTTTCGACGCTGCTTTGACGGCAAAGTTCGTCTGATTTGATGATAACAATCCCAAGTCAAGATAATCCTAATCCTTTCTTATAAACAATAAACAATCCCTGTAGTTATTTTTTGATCCTTTCTTATAAACAATCCCTGTAATTATCATCCTTTCTTATAAACAATCCCTGTAGTTATTTTGTTATCCTTTATGCAATTAAACGATGTACGCAATCTTATCGCATCGGTTCATCATTTGGATTGGACATACATGAATCACTGGGCAACTGAACTGACTATTGCTGATATGCTAAATAAGGTAAAACCATGAATGATACTCCCAAAGAAGTGCAAGATTTATTTCGTACTTTGTTAATGCAACGTTCAGGTGAAGAACGATTAAAAATGGGATGCGATATGTTTTCTACATCACGGGCATTAATACGCTCAAGCCTTGATGGAAAAGGATTAGACGAAACTGAAATGGCGGTGCAAATCTTTCTTCGTACCTATAGCAACGATTTTCCTCCAGAAACATTAACCAAAATAACAGACTGGATAAGGGCTTCCCGAAACACAAAACGCTTTACGGTTTCCAAAACGCTTTACGGTTTCTAACTGAAATTATTGTTAGTACAACTTCTTTCCTTATTAAACTGATTTTATTGGGTAATAACAATGTAGATATGGTTTAAAAAGAACACTTCAACAAAATCGTTCATAAGAATAATTGCCGAGGATTTCATCAATCAATCCGTATAATCCGGAAAGAAGTTGTACTTATCCTTTCTTATAAAAATCCTTGTAGTTATAAAAGCACTACCTAATTTTCAACCCCAATTTCCTATATTTCCGATAAATGCGGCTGGGATCGATTTTCAACAGTTTCGCCGTTTTCGTCACATTATTATGAGTCAACGCCATGACTTGGGTGATAACTTCTTTTTCAACCTCCTCTAAGCTAGGAATAGCTTCCAGTGATAATGATAATCGCACGCTGTTAGCTTGTGACACTTTCGAGTTATCGGCCGGCAGCGCGTTGTCAGATTGACTGGCAGTTTCTTCAATCAATCTTGGCAACATCTCCGCAGTGACTGTCGGCGCATTATTCAACACCACCACCTTATAGATAAGATGCTGCAACTGCCGTACATTGCCCGGCCAACGATAATCCAACAACTTCTGTTCGGCCTGTTCAGTAAATCCTTGAAAAGGCTTATTTTCCTGTTGAGCATAAAAACTTAAAAAATGTCGGGCTAACCGCAAAATATCATCCCCACGTGTACGCAAAGCTGGCATTTCAATGTCGATAACATTCAGGCGGTAATATAAATCCTCACGAAATCGCCCCGCTTTGATATCCGCTTTAATATCACGGTTAGTCGCACAAATCAAACGAATATCCACCTGTTCCTCTTTATCGCTCCCCACTGGATAAAATGTCCCACTTTGCACTAAGCGCAACAATCGACTTTGTAACGCCAAATCCATCTCCCCGATTTCATCTAAAAACAGGGTACCCCCATCGGCCGTTTTCGCCGCGCCGTCTCTCTTTGTCGCCGCCCCAGTAAAAGCGCCTTTAACATGCCCAAACAACTGACTTTCTATCAATTCTTTGGGCAAAGCCGCACAGTTAACGACAATAAAAGGCTTATCTTTGCGTTGACTTTGTTTATGGATCGCTTTGGCACAAAGTTCTTTACCGGTACCACTCTCTCCGGTAATAAATACCGATGCTTGAGTCGCCGCTACCCTATCAATCAATTGATAAAGGGCTTGCATCGGCTGAGAAGCACCGATTAAACTATGATACTCACTGCAATAAATGTGCTGACATTCACCAATCGTCTCATATAACACCTGCTGACTGAGCGCATTGTGTAACGTCAACAGAAGCCGCTCAGCTTTAAACGGTTTTTCAATATAATCAAAGGTGCCATTACGCATCGCCTCAACGACAATATCGACATCTGTTTGCGCGGAGATAATAATGATGGCACACGCCCGCTGCCGTTGCTGCACTTCTTTCAGAATGTCCATCCCATTCATATCAGGCAACATCAAATCAAGTATAATGACATTTTGGATAGTCTGTTGCAGATAGTCTAAAACGGCAGCACCAGTCGTGACATGTATCAAGTCTATTGGCTCGTCACTGCAAAAAGCTTTGTACGTTTCGGCCAACACTAAATCGTCTTCGACAAGCAAGACAGTGGGCATTTTATTTTGGATTTTCTGATTCTGATTATTCATTTTGAACTTTAAGCTCGTGATGCTATCGCTGTTTTTCGCTATAGTATCACTTGACGTTCAGGATTAAGCTCGTGATGCTATCGCTGTTTTTTCGCGATAGTATCACTTGACGTTTCTAGCATTTTTGACAGATACTATCCCCAAACAAGGGATAGCATCTGGAACCACATAAGCTCGTGATGCTATC